>NZ_DASRBZ010000073.1:0-6136 GCF_035653355.1 Mycobacterium sp.
GGAATGATAGGCACGCGTGCCAGTTCCCAGTGGATCCCGTTGACTGGGTCATCAAAGAACACGGCGTAGTAGCCGGGCGTGTAGTGAGGGTATTCCGTCGGTTGGTCGGTCACGCGTTTCCCCTTCGGGAGCAAGAATTCCCGGTGGAAACGGTCAACCTCCTGTCGGCTCCGGGCCCACAGCGCGATGTGGTTGATGCCTACCGCTGGATCAGCGTGTGTCATCTTCGACCCGGAGCGGGCAGGTTGAATGCCGATATAGCTGTGCGGAGCCGGGAATCGAGCCATGTAGTAGGTCGAGCGGTACTCGATGTCCAGCGTCCAAAAGCTCATATACCCGAGCCACCCGAACATCGCGTCGTAGAAAGCAACGGAATCGTTGTAGTTCAATACCGCGAATTCGACGTGATTAACACCGCGCCAGCGCATTGTCACCTCCGTCGGTCTGTTCAACTGCTCGACCAGGTCGAGTGCATTGTCCCGGGGGGCGGCAATTGGTCGCGAAGTGCGGTAAGAAAGGGCGTGGCCGCCGACGAACCCGACAAGCGATCCGATACCCGCGACCCGATCGCCCAAGCCCGGGCCAACTGGGAGCGCGCAGGTTGGGGTGACGTCGCCGAGGGCATGGTCGCAGTGACGTCGGTGATGCGTGCCCACCAGATCTTGCTGGCCCGGGTGGAAAATGCCTTGCGGCCCTACGACCTGAGCTTCTCCCGCTTCGAGTTGCTGCGCCTGCTGGCGTTCAGCCGCACCGGCGCGCTGCCGATCACCAAAGCGTCCGACCGGCTGCAAGTCCACGTCACCAGCGTCACCCATGCGATTCGCCGGCTGGAAGCCAACGGGCTGGTGCAGCGGATACCGCACCCCACCGACGGTCGCACCACGCTGGTACAGATCACCGAGCTGGGCCGCTCGACAGTCGAGGACGCCACCGTCACACTCAACGAGCAGGTGTTCGCCGATATCGGGATGTCCGAGGCTGAATCGCAGGCGCTGGTGTCGGCGATCGAGACATTGCGGCACAACGCCGGCGACTTCTAGCCGCTAATCCAGAATCGGCGGCAGCGGAATCGTTGCCGTCACCGCCGTCCCCGCGCCCGGCCGTGACCGAATGTTGAGCCGCCCGCCGACCAGCTCAGCGCGCTCGGCCATCGACAGCACACCGTAGCCGCCCATCTCGTCGCCACCCAACGGATTCTCGAACGTGTCGAAACCGATTCCGTCGTCGACGATTTCGAGCCGCGCGATGTCGTCGTCAACCGCGAACCGCAGCCGCGCCCTGGTAGCGTCGGCGTGTTTGACGACGTTTTGCAGTCCTTCCTGCGCAATGCGGTACAGCGCCAGCTCGATGTGCTCAGGCAACCGGGCATCGGAGAGCTCAAGCTCAAGATCCAGTTGCGGCATCGACCGCGCCAGGCTGGCCAGCCCGCCGGCCAACCCGAGGTCGTCCAGCACAGGTGGTCGCAATCCGCTGATCGCGGAGCGCGCTTCCTCCAGCGTCAGCCGGGCGAGTTCGCGGGCCTCGTCGAGATGCTGCGACGCCTCGGCCGGGTCTTCGTGGCCGACGGCCCGCGCGGCGGCATCAAGCCGGTACGACAGCGAGATCAGCCGCTGCGATATGCCGTCGTGAATGTCTCCGGCCAAGCGCCTGCGTTCGATTTCCTGCGCCTCGATGACCTGCTCGACGAACAACTCATGCGCGCGCTCGCGCGCCACCAGCTGCCGGTGCAGCCGCGCTTGATGCAGTGCCCCGGCAATCAGCCGACCGATGACCCGCAGCAGCTCGACGTCACCGTCGGTGAATTCCCGGCGCTGCACGGTGTGCACGTTGAGCACCCCCACCAAACCGCCGGGGTCGGTTTCCATCGGCACCGACACCATCGAGGTGAAATCCCGTCCGCGCAGCGATTGGATCGGCAAGTACCGTGGATCGGCTTCCTTGTCGTGGGTGATCACCACCGGCTCACGATGGCTGGCCACCCACCCGGAAATGCCGGAGCCCAGCGGCAACCGGATCTTCCCCACCTGGCCGTCGAACGGGGGCGTCGCGCCGGCCAAGGTAAGTGAGCGGTCGGTGTCGTCGAGGACATGGACAAAGCAGACGTCGGTTCCGGTAGCCGCGGTGATCATCCGCGCGGCCGCGGCTGCCAACGGTTCGACGCCGGGCCCGCTGGAAGCAGCCTGAATGAGTTCGCGCAGCAGCGCCAGCTCACGGTCGGCGCCGACAACGTCGCGCACCGCGTTCGACGGAGCTGCGCGGTCGGTCATCGGTAGATGCCTTCCCGCAACGCGGTAGCCACCGCGCCGGTTCGGTCGCTGACGCCAAGCTTGCGGTAGATCGAGCGCAGATGGCTTTTGACGGTTTCCTCGCCGATGACGAGCTTGTTGGCGATGCCGCGGTTGGACAACCCTGTCACCATGTAGGACAGAATCTCGCTCTCGCGTTGCGTCAGTCCCTGACGTGCGCCAGGCCAGAATTCGTCACGCTGCATCCGCGCCGCAGTATCCACCGCGCGGGCCGCCATTCCTGTGTCGATCACCGTCTCGCCGTGGTGGACCGACTCCAGCTGGCGCACCAGTTCGTCGCTGCTGATGCTTTTCAACAGGTAGCCGCGCGCACCCACCCGCAACGCCTGGAACAGGTACTGCTCGTCGTCGTAGACCGAAAGCATGACTATTTTGCGGTTCGGGTCGCGTTCGCGCAGCTCAAGGCACAGGTCGAGGCCGCTGGAACCCTGCATGCGGACATCGCAGAGCACGATGTCTGGCTGCAGGGTGTCGATGACGCTGACGGCGCGTTCGGCGCCCACCGCATGACCGACCACCTGCACGCGGTCCTTGAACGCGGCGAGCATCGCCTTGAGGCCCTCGATGACCATTTCGTGGTCGTCGACAAGCACCAGCCGAACAGGTTTGGTGGCCTGACCACTGTCCAAAGCCGCCATGGCATCACCATAGAGCCGCTCACGGGACGACGAGTCAAGATCGCCACGCGGAATCCCCCTAATGGGGGAAGCCCCGCCGGCGGCGCCCGGCCACGCTATGGATGTGACCATGCCGGCGGACACCCTTCGACGGCGGACGTTCTGGTGGGACCGGGCCCGACCCGTCGATGCTGACGTAGCACCTTTGCGCGCGGTGATCTTCGACGCCGACGACGCGCTGGCTGACGTCGAATGCAACGGCGACCTCACGCCGCGCCCAGGACTCATCGACTTGGTCATGAATCTGTTCGTCGCCGGCATCTGGGTCGGTGTGGTCAGCACCCGCGAGCGGACGTGGGCGGAAACCGTGGTGCGTCAACTGATCGGCGAAGGCTTGGTCGAAACCATCGTGACCGCTGACGACCTGGACGGAGCAGACGGTGATGCCGAGCTGTACCGCCTGGCGTTGTGGGAGTTCGGAATAACGCCGCAGAGCGCACTTGCCATCGAGGGCTCAGCTCGCGGATTGCGGGCGGCGACGGCCGCCGGTGTGCCGGCGCTGCTCGTCACGTGCGGCGACACCACCGAAGGCGAATTCACTCGTGCGGCTGCCGTACGGTCGGGCTACGACGGCGCCCACCCGCTGCTGGCCGCGGGCTGCCGAGAGCTGCACCGGCGATGGTGGATCGCCCGGAAGCGCTCGCAGCTCGCGGCCAGCACGTGAACGTTTAGGACTGGCGCAGCATTTCGATGATCGCGCTGAAGTCTTTGTCGGCGTGGTCGACCGCGAATTTGGCGTAGATGTCGGCGGCGTGGCTGCCTAACGGCGCCGCCGCACCGGTCGAGGTCACCGCATCCATCGCCAGGCCCAAGTCCTTGTTCATAAGCGCGGTCGCGAAACCAGGCTCGAAGTTGTTGTTGGCCGGCGATGTAGGAACCAGGCCGGGCACCGGGCAGTTCGTGTGCACCGCCCAGCAGTTGCCGGTCGCGCCGGTGATCACGTCGAACAGCGACTGCGCTGACAGCCCGAGCTTTTCTGCCAGTACGAAAGCTTCGCCGACGACGATCTGATGGACGGCCAGCACCATGTTGTTGCACAACTTTGCCGCCTGACCGGCGCCGGCCGCGCCGCAGTGAATAACCTTGCCCGCCATGGGTTCTAGCACTGGCCGCGCCCGGTCCAGCGCCGATTCGTCACCACCCACCATGAACGCCAGCGTTCCCGCGACCGCACCCCGTACCCCGCCTGAGACCGGCGCATCGAGCTGGGCGAAGCCGTGCGACTCGGCCAGCGCATGCACTTCACGGGCATCGTTGACGGAGATGGTCGAGCTGTCGATGAACAGCGCGCCGCGCTGTGCGGCGGGCAGGATCTCGGCGTAGCAGCGCTTGACCACGTCGCCGTTGGGCAGCATGGTGATCACGACATCGGCGTCGGCCACCGCGTCGGGCGCGGTATCGAATACCGCGACGCCGTTTTTAGTCGCGGCTGCCGCGGCCGTGGGTAGGGGGTCAAATCCTCGCACGAAATGGCCGGCGGCAACCAGATTCGTCGACATCGGGCCGCCCATGTGGCCCAGCCCAAGGAAAGCGACCCGGGAAGTATCAGGCATGCCGTGGCCTTCCTATGCGGTGGCGCGGACCCGCGCGGCTTCCGCCCGGCCGATGACCACCCGCATGATTTCGTTGGTTCCCTCCAGGATGCGGTGCACGCGCAGGTCGCGGACGATCTTCTCCAGACCGTACTCCCGGAGGTAACCGTAGCCGCCGTGCAGCTGCAGCGCCTTGTCGGCCACCTCGAAGCAGGCGTCGGTGACATAGCGTTTGGCCATCGCGCACAGTTCGACCTTGTCGGCGGCACCGGCGTCCAGTGCGCTTGCCGCCCGCCACAACAGCATCCGGGAGGTCTCCAGCGCGGTGGCCATGTCAGCCAACGTGAACCGGATCGTGGGCTCGTCGAGCAGGACGTTGCCAAACGCCTGCCGCTGCAGCAGATACGACGCCGCCTTGTCGAAGGCGGCCTGGGCACCGCCGAGCGAGCATGCGGCGATGTTGAGGCGCCCGCCGTTGAGTCCGTTCATCGCGATCCCGAAGCCGGCGCCTTCGCCGTCGGCGCCGCCCAGCATCGCGTCGGTGGGAACCCGCACCCCGTCCAGCACCACTTGCGCGGTGGGCTGCGCATTCCAGCCCATCTTCGCTTCGTGAGCACCGAAACTCAGCCCCGCAGCCCCCTTTTCGACAATGAAAGCCGAAATTCCGCGCGGTCCCTCGCCGCCAGTGCGGGCCATCACCACGTAGACGTCTGAGGCGCCGGCGCCGGAAATGAACTGCTTGACACCGTCGAGCACGTAGTCGCCACCGTCCCTGACGGCGCGGGTGCTCAACGCGCTGGCATCCGAACCGGCGCCCGGTTCGGTCAAACAGTAGCTGGCGACGACATCCATTGAAGCCAGCCGCGGCAACCAGATTTTGCGCTGCTCTTCGGTGCCGAACGTGTCGATCATCCAGGCGCACATATTGTGAATCGACAAGAACGCGGCCGTCGTGGGATCGCCGGTGGCCAACTGCTCGAAGATCCGCACCCCGTCGAGCCGGCGTAGCCCGCTGCCGCCGACATCCTCGCGGCAGTAGATCGCCGCCATGCCGAGCGCAGCCGCCTCACGCAGCACGTCGACCGGAAAGTGGTTGGTGGCGTCCCACTCCAACGCATACGGCGCCAAGCGTTTCTCGGCGAACGCGGCCGCCGTCTCGGTGATCACCCGCTCGTCGTCGTCGAGACCAAAGAATTCCATTGTGGCGCTATTTCATAGTGGGAATGACGAATTCAGCGCCATCCTTGATGCCCGACGGCCAGCGCGACGTCACCGTCTTGACCTTGGTGTAGAACTGGATCGACGCGGGGCCGTGCTGGTTGAGATCACCGAAGCCCGAGCGCTTCCAGCCGCCGAAGGTGTGGTAGGCCACCGGCACCGGGATCGGCACGTTGACACCGACCATGCCGACCTGCACGCGTGAGGTGAAGTCGCGGGCGGTGTCGCCGTCGCGGGTGAAAATCGCGACGCCGTTGCCGTACTCGTGCTCCGAGGGCAGCCGCAGCGCCTCTTCGTAGTCGTGGGCGCGCACCATGCACAGCACCGGCCCGAAGATCTCGTCGGTGTAGATCGACATCTCCGGGGTGACGTGGTCGAACAACGTCGGGCCGATGAAAAACCC
>NZ_DASRBZ010000074.1:0-13106 GCF_035653355.1 Mycobacterium sp.
TTCGTCCGTGATCCCGACGGCACTCCAATCGAGTTCGTGGCCTACCCGAACGGCGAACGAACGTCAGCGGAGATGTGGGGCTACTCAAAACAGTAAGCCTTGCGAGTCCAGTGAATCAGCGCGCCGCTACGGCATCGCCCGGCTGTGGGTCACCCTCCAACTGGTGTAGATAGCGCTCGACGAACGCCACAGTCTCGGCATGGCCGAGCGACATGCCAAGCGCTTGCTCCATCACCAGCACCCGCGAAACGCTCGTAATCAGCACTGACCACACCAAAGGCGGCACCTCGGCGGCATCCATGCCGTAACGCTCCAGAACCGTAGCCACTGCCTTGGTTTGCTCTTCGCGAAAACGCTCAGCGTAGTAGCCGATTTCGGCCTTGAGCGCCTTGCGATGGTTGGCCAGCGCGACGTACTCCATCGTCAGCGCGGTCGCCGCTGGATCGGTGCTGAACCGCCACAGCGCCCACAGCGGCTGAGGCGACCGGAGCGCCTGGGCTTGTAGCCGGAGCCCGTCTTCGCCGCGGCGGCGGAACGCGGCCAAGAACAACTCGTCCATTGTGCGGAAGTAGTAGTGAACGAGCTGCGGCTTGAGCGCCGCCTTCTGCGCGACTCGGCGAGAAGTAACTGCGGCATAACCTTCCTCAAGCATCAACTGCTCGGCGGCGTCAAGCAGGACGGAGCGGTTCTTGGCGTCCGGGGCCCCAATTCGCCGCGCCGATGTCATAGGTCGACTCCGTTCGCTCGAGGGACACGCCGATCGTAGCGGCGCCCCACCGTGTGACCTTGACCATGACAATAGCGCCATGCTAAGCAGGTGCTCAGCACCTTACCTACTCTGGCGTCGTTGTGTATCGCCGTCGACAAACCAACCGCAGCATCGGGAGGCAGACAGAGCATGACCACCTTCGAATCGGTCGATTTCTTCACCGACCCGTCTCTGGTCCCCGATCCGCACCCCTACTTCGACTATCTGCGCAGCATAAACCCGGTTCTGAAGCTGCCGAACTACAACGTCTTCGCCGTCACCGGCTACGACGAGGCCACCGCCGTATACAAGGACACCGACACATTTTCCAACTGTGTGGCTTTGGGTGGCCCGTTCCCGCCGCTGCCCTTCGAACCCGACTGCAACGATCTCAGCGCCCAGATCGAGGCACACCGCGACCAGTTCCCGATGTTCGAGCACATGGTCACCATGGACCCGCCGGATCACACCCGGGCACGGTCGTTATTGAGCCGGCTATTGACGCCGAGCCGGCTGAAGGAAAACGAGGACTTCATGTGGCGTCTGGCCGACCGCCAGCTCGAAGAGTTCCTCGCCGAGGGCGAATGTGAGTTCATCGCTGAATACTCCAAGCCCTTCGCCACCTTGGTCATCGCTGACCTGCTCGGTGTTCCGGAGGAAGACCACAAGCAGTTCCGCACCGTGCTGGGCGCCGACCGTCCCGGTGCGCGAGTGGGTGCGCTCGACCACCAGTCGGTCGGCATCAACCCGCTGGAGTGGCTCGACGAGAAGTTTTGCGCGTACATCGAGGACCGGCGCAGTGAACCGCGCGACGACGTGCTGACCGCGCTGGCGACGGCGAAATACCCAGACGGATCGACCCCCGAAGTCATCGAAGTGGTGCGCTCGGCCACCTTCCTGTTCGCCGCGGGACAGGAAACCACCGCCAAGCTGCTGTCCGCCGCGCTGCAGGTGCTCGGCGACCGCCCGGATATTCAGCGACGGCTGCGCCAGGACCGCAGTTTGATTCCCGCGTTCATCGAGGAGTCACTGCGCTTCGAGAGCCCTGTCAAAAGTGACTCGCGGCTGGCGCGCAGGCCCACGACGGTGGCCGGTGTCGACATTCCCGCCGGCTCGATCGTGATGGTGCTGCCCGGGGCAGCCAACCGGGATCCGCGCCGGTTTGACAACCCGCACGAATTCCGGCTCGACCGCAGAAATGTCCGCGAGCACATGGCGTTCGCGCGCGGCGTGCATTCCTGCCCTGGCGGTCCGCTGGCCCGGGTGGAGGGTCGCGTCTCGATCGAGCGGATTCTGGACCGGATGCACGACATCAAGGTCAACGAAGAAAAGCACGGTCCGGCCGGCGAGCGCCGCTACAACTACGAGCCGACGTACATCTTGCGCGGGCTCAGCGAATTACACCTGACGTTCACGCCGGCTGGGTAAGGGACCGCTTCTCAATCACCGGTTCCGCGAGACTTAAACCGCTGCGACGTCCCTCGTGTCGCCGCCGACGTTTAAGTGTCGCGGAGGCACTACTGAGCGACTGCCCTCACGGCGCCTCAGAGGCTGGCGATCACCCTCGAGGCGAGCAATTCCAGCGTCTCGTCGGATGCCCGGTCATGGGTGAATAGCACCACTTGCTGAAAGCCAAGCTCTTGCAGTTGGTTTAGGCGCTCGACGATCGCCTGCGGCGTGCCGATCAGCCCGCCTTCGTGTAGACCGAAACCCGGTGCACCGAAGCGCTTTTCGGCGATCTGACGGATCTTCGGTAGTGTCTCCTCTTCGGGGGCGAGCGCCATCACCGCCTCCACCGACAACATAATCGTGGCGGGGTCACGGCCGATATCATCGCAGATCGACTGCAGCACCGACAGTTTGTGCTCAAGCTGGCCGAGCGCGTAGGTCGGCACATTCCACACGTCGGCGTAGCGCGCAACCAAGGGCAGCGTGTACTTCTCGCCGACTCCCCCGACGATCACCGGTGGACGAGGCTGTTGAACGGGTCGCGGCACGATCGGCATGTTGCGCACCGTGTAGTGCTTGCCGGCGAAATCGACGACGCCATTGCCGAACGCCTGGGTCAAGATCTCCAGCGCCTCGGCCAAGCGCTCGGACCGTTCGACGAACGTCTCCCAGGGCAGGCCCGTCCTGGTGTGCTCATCTTCAATGGAGCCGCTGCCGATGCCGAGCTGCAATCGGCCAGCCGATATGTGGTCGAGTGTGGTGGCCATCTTGGCCAGCACCACTGGATGGCGAAACTGGTTGCACAGCACCAAGTGTCCGACGCGGATGCGCTGGGTACGGCTCAGTAGTGCGGTGGCCAGGGTCCAGGCTTCCAGGGAAGAAATCTCGGGAACCCCCGGCCCGTACAGGTGGTCGTACAGCCACACCGATCCGATACCGAGTTCCTCGCAGCGCCGAGCGCGATGCAGGACATCGTCATAGGAGAAACCCATCTGGGGCACATAGACACCGATGTCCAAACCCGTCATCGTCGCAGCTCCAATCGTCCGTGAGTGATGGTCTTTACACCTGCGCTGTTCGCCTCGAAAGCGAATGAATGCCGGTCAATGCCATATGCATTCACGGTCAAGTCGGTACCAAGAGGTGTCGGCGAAGAAAACCGCACTGCCACCCGTCGGACCTGCCCGGGATCATCGACCCCGACAAGGCCGAGGACACGATGCGTGCATATCGCCATGGTGCACAGGCCATGCGTGAACAAGAAATCGAAGCCGCTCCCACGCGCCGCGTCGATATCGAAGTGATGCGCCGACCAATCGCCGGACACCTCGGCGTACCGGTGGGCCACCCGCTCATCAATGTGCTGAGTCGCCGAGCCGATCGGATTGCGTCGCGCCGAATCGGGGAAACGGTGATCGCGCGGCACCGATCCCGCATCGGCCATCGACTGCAAACCGAGCAGGACGGTGGTCCACCATTGTTCGACCGTCAGCTCACCCTGAGCATCGAACTGTTCGATGCGAAGCACCACTTGGGTGCCTGCGCGGATCGTCCGCACCGCTGAAATCTGCGACCAGGTGTCCAGCAGCTCATCGGGAAGCAGCGGACGATGCAGCACGATGTCATGCTCGCCGTGCAGACCGCCACGCGCCTGCTCCCACGCAGTTGCCGGAACGTCCGCGTTGGCTGCCTGCTGGGCGCCGAAAGCCAAAATGACCGGAAAGACGACGGGCACGGCTTTTCCCGCAACTACCGCGGCGGTCGTGTCGCCGGTCGTTGTTGCATATGCCGCAATGCAATTCGCATCCAGCCGTCCCGGAAAAGGCCCATGGCGTGAAACCGAACCTAGTCGGATCTGGCTCATCACGGGACGACCGGATCGCCCTCGAGCTGACGCAGGTAACGCTCGACCAGCGCGACAATCTCAGCGTGGCCGGTTGAGATGCCAAGCGTCTCTTCCATGAACAGCACACCTTGCACACCGGTCAACAGGAACGCCACGGCCACCGGCGGCAATTGCTGCGTGTCAACCCCGTAACCCTTGAGAACATTGGCGAAAGTCGTTGTCTGTTCGTCGCGGAACCGCTCGGCATAGTAGGCGAGCTCCGTTCTCAGCTCAGCGCGGTGGTTAGCCAACGCGAAGAGCTCCATGGTGAACACACTGAACGGCGGATTGTTGAACATCCGCCACAACGCCCACAGCGGTTGCGGCGAGCTCAACGCCTTCGTGTTCGCCTTGAAGCCTTGCTCGGCGCGACGGCGAAACACCGCCAACAGCAGGTCATCCATGCTGTGGAAGTAATAATGCACCAGCTGAGACCGCAGACCGGCTTTCTCAGCCACCCGGCGGCCGGTCACCGCCGCCCAACCCTCGTCGAGCATCAACTGCTCAGCCGCGTCCAACAGGATCGTGCGGGTCTTCGCGTCCGAGGGGCCAATTCGGCGCGGCGATGCCATCGTGACGCGTAATCCTTTCCTACTGGGCGGTAATTGAACGACATCGGAATGTCGACCTTACCGAGTCTTGACCGCTCACACGCAGCATGTTAGGCATATGCTCAGCACTTTTAAGCGAGTGCTTAAATCCTACTTGGTGCCGGCATTCCAGCTGGCGGAGGTCGCAAATGTTCTCGATGCGTTTCGATATGCGCGCCTCTGCCATGGGCGCGCCGACGACCGAGCTATACGCGACCGCGATCGACATGTGCGCGTGGGCCGAGACTCGCGGCTGCCTCGGCGCGGTGCTGTGCGAACATCACGGCTCCGAAGACGGCTACTTGCCGACGCCGCTGATACTGGCCTCCGCAGTTGCCGCCCGCACCGAGCGTCTGGCGATCACGTCGGTGGTGATTCTCCCGCTCTACGACCCGGTTCGACTGGCTGAGGAAATGGCGGTGCTCGACATCATCAGCCGCGGCCGCGTCTCCTACATTCTCGGCTTGGGATACCGGCGGGAAGAATACGAGCACTTCGGGGTGGACATGCGTGGGCGCGGACGCATCGCCGACGAGAAGCTGGACTTGCTTCGCCGGTTGCTTGCCGGTGAGGTGGTCGACCGCGACGGACGCCGCATCAAAGTGACACCGGCACCGTACACCGCTGGAGGTCCGATGCTGATGTGGGGAGGTGGCAGTCTGGCCGCCGCCCGGCGCGCCGGAAAGTACGGGCTGCCCTTCCTCGCTCAGGCCAATGTTCCTGGTTCACAAGAAACATACGAAGCCGCCTGCCGCGCGCACGGTCACCCGCCCGGGATGACGTTGTTGCCCGACCGCGACACGCCTGCAGTGTGCTTTGTGGCCGACGATATCGACGAAGCGTGGCGCGAGCTTGGCCCTTACTTACTGCACGACGCGCGCACGTACGCCGACTGGAATCCGGGCAACGAGACCTCAGCCGGAATCGCCGACGTACACACCGTTGAGGAGCTCCGCGCCAATTCCCGCTCGCACCGGATCTTCACTGTCGCCGAAGCCATCAGCCACGGGCGCAACGGCGGCATGCTGACTTTGGCGCCGCTGTGCGGTGGGCTGCCACCCCATCTGGCATGGCCATACCTGAATCGCGTTGCCAACGCTGTGGTGCCGGCGCTGGCCCAAAACGTGGCGGTTCAACCCGGCAAGCCCCCGCAGACAGAAAGGGTGCAGGCATGACACGCGCCGAAACTACCGGTATTTACTACGACCCGTTCGATTTCGAGATCGACGACGATCCCTACCCGGTGTGGAAACGGCTCCGCGACGAGGCACCGCTGTATTACAACGAGAGGTTCAACTTCTTCGCGCTGAGCCGTTATGCCGACGTGGCGCCTGCGCTCAACGACTGGGAGCGATTCCCGTCCGGCCGGGGAACGACTGCCGACCTGCTGCTCAGTGGGGCGGAAATTCCGCCAGGGATCATTCTGTGGGAGGACCCCCCTGTGCATGATCTTCACCGGCGACTGCTGTCAAGGGTTTTCACTCCCCGGCGCATGGAAGCCGTCGAGGGGTTGGCGCGCCAATATTGTGTCCGCGCGCTCGATCCCCACGTTGGCTCCGGCCGGTTCGACTTCATCAAAGACCTCGGCGCCCAGATGCCGATGCGCGTGATCGGTTACTTGGTGGGCATTCCTGAGCAGGACCAGGAGATGATCCGCAAGCGCACCGACAGTCTGCTGACTTTGAAGGAGGGCAAGCCGGCCTTCGACTCCAGCAACTTCGAGCAATCCTATGAAATATTCGCCGAGTACATCGATTGGCGTGCCGAACACCCATCCGACGACTTGATGACCGAATTGCTCAACGCCGAAGTGGAAGAACCAGATGGCACCCGCCGACGACTGACCCGCACCGAGGTGCTCACTTACACCAGCACGATCGCCGGGGCCGGAAACGAGACCACAACACGGCTGATCGGTTTCATCGGCCAACTGCTCTCTGATCATCCCGATCAGCGTCGCGAAATCGCGGCCGACCGCTCCCTGATTCCGCAGGCCATCGAGGAAGTCTTGCGATTCGAAGCGCCATCGCCCGTACAGGCTCGATACGTCGCCGACGACGTCGAGTACTACGGTCAAACCGTGTCCGCGGGCTCAATCATGTTGTTACTGAACGGGTCAGCTAACCGAGACGAGCGGCGTTTCGCCGACGCCGAGCGATTCGACATCCACCACAGCGGCTCTCATCTGAGCTTCGGGCACGGGTTGCATTTCTGCCTCGGTTCGGCGCTGGCACGCATGGAAGCGCGCGTCGCGCTCGAGGAGGTGCTCAAGCGCTGGCCTGACTGGCAGGTCGACTATGACAACGCGGTCAGAGCCCATACCGCCAGCGTGCGTGGATGGGCGCGCTTACCGGTGCTCACCGACTGACGAAACCGGACGACAATGCCGGGCAAGACGATCGTTATCACGGGCGCCAGCGACGGCATCGGCGCCGCAGCGGCGCGTCGCTTGCGTCACGCCGGTGAAAACGTTGTCGTGATCGGCCGGTCCGAGACCAAGACCAAGGCGGTGGCAACCGAACTGGATGCCGACTGTTTCGTGGCCGACTTCGCCGATCTGGCCCAAGTGCGAACATTGGCACAACAGTTGCGCTCGCAATATCCGCGCATCGACGTGCTGGCCAACAATGCCGGCGCAATGACAGCCAAAATTCAACTGACAGACGACGGGTACGAAAAGACCTATCAGGTCAACTATTTGGCACCGTTTCTGCTCACCACGCAGCTACTGGATCTGTTGGTCGATTCCCGCGCCTCGGTCATCAATACTTCCAGCGCGTCACAGAAGCTGCTCAGCAAAGTCAGCATCGACAACCTGGAGAACACTAAGCGCTACCGGCCCAGCAAGGTCTATGCCCTCACCAAGCTGGCAATCATTCTGTTCACCAAAGAGTTACACCGGCGATACCACGATGCTGGGCTATCCGCTGCGGCGTTTCACCCCGGCTATGTCGACTCCAACTTCGGCCCCGCGTCAGGATCGCGGACAATTGCCATCATGCGGCATACCCCGACACGCTGGTTTACCGCGACCGCGGATCAAGGAGCCGACCAGCTGGTCTGGCTGGCGTCAAGCACACCCGGCGTCGACTGGCTATCGGGCGAGTACTACTCCCGGCACAAGGCCGCGAAACCAAATCGGGCAGCGAACAATTCGGCGCTAGCCCGCGAACTCTGGGACCGCAGTCTGGCTGTCGTCGCCACCTAATCAGGACCTTCGTCCGCTGGCGCCGAGACGTGGGTGGTATCCGAGCGGCCGCGTAGCACAGTGGAACCCTGCGGTACCCAATGCTCGCACTCCGTCGAGTCAGCGCGAGCGATAGCGGCATCTGAACACAGTATTCGCCTATCCGTACTTTTCGCGAGATCGGCTAGTCGCGCCGCTTCGTTGACGGCGTCACCGATCACCGTGTATTCGTAGCGGTTCTCGGCACCGATGTTGCCGGCAAAGACCGGACCGGCCGAGACACCGATGCCGAAGTCCACCAAGGGTAATTCGCGCAGCCGTGTGCCCAGCGCGCGTGCTGTTTCCAGCGCAGCCGATGCTGCGCCATCAAGCCGCAGCGGCGCCCCGAACACTGCCAGCGCCGCGTCGCCTTCAAACTTGTTGATCGACCCGTGCCTTTCGTCCACCTCCGCGACCACGATCCGGAAGAAGTTGTTGAGCAGCTCAGCGACCTCGTCAGGTGGACGGCTCGCGGCCAACCGTGTCGAGCCCACCAAGTCGATAAAGAGGATCGCCGCTTCCACGACCTGGCCGGTAAGCGATCCATCTTCTTCCACGGCGCGACGAGCTACGTCCACACCGACGTGTCGACCGAAAAGGTCGCGCAGCCGGTCACGTTCGCTCAGCCCCGCGACCATCCGGTTGAATCCTCTTTGTAGCCGGCCGATTTCGGAGCGCTCATAGACGTCGACGAAGGTGCTCATTCGGCCATGTTCGACCTCCGCCATCGCGCTCACGACGTCGCGAACAGGGTCTGAAATCGACTTGGCGACAAGGATGACCCCCCGCAGGCCCAGGAACACAGCGACAAGCGACAGCACCAACACCGGAATCTCGACCGACGCGTTTTTGTGGATGATCCAGCCAAGTGATCGCAGAAAGATCAGGGCCGCAATGGCCGCGCTGGGAAGGGCGCTGCTCAGCAGCCACATGCCGATCAGTCGCGCCAACACGCCCGGTGCTGCCACCAAGCCCTCGAAACCCTCTGTGGTGGCAGCAGCGATGATCGGACGCAGAGTACGCTGCGTGAGCAGAACGGCGGTGCCCGTCGCAGCAGACCAACCGAATAACACGGCTAAGCCGGTCGAGACTGCAACTATGAACCCGCCGTTGAGGTCCAGCAGGGTAAAGATCACGCCGCCGGCAACCCATATCGCCGCGAGGATCACCGATTGATTACGCATGATCTTCATCGCCATACGACGTTGATTCGAATCAGGTTCACGCCCGGGGATAAACCAGCGAAGTGACGGAGCAATCGTCATGACTGCGCCCACCGCGACGGCGACGGTTCCCGCCACAACCAGCACTATCGCTGTTATCGCGTTCTTGGCGCTCAAATGAACGGGTGCTGCGCCGGCTGTATGACCGGTGAGCGCTACCGCGATCACGAGGATCTCGGTGGTGGCAACGAGATGAGCGAATACCAGTGCGCCCGCATATCGGATCGATACTCTGGCTGCGCTCCTTCGGTGCGCTTCTCTGGGCGCCACCGGACTACGTCGCCGTTCGGTGACCAGATCCCGAAATCGGTCCAGCATGCCCACGTGAAGAACGTAGCGTAGTGGCAGCCGGCCCGAAAATGCCGGCTGAAGACCTCCAGGCGCACATCGAATATGACTAGGTGTGGCGCCCGTCCCCTTTCAGTCGCCGCCCTAGACGGGGTTAAACGACGAAATGAGCCATTTTCCATTAGCTTTCGTCAATGTGACCAAAACGCTGCTTGAGGTCAAGCTTGGTTCTGGCCGATCCTTGCTTACCGTGCTCTGGTTGACGAATACCAACACGACGGCAGAGTCCGGATGTAACTCTGACACGGCGGCGCGAACCACGACCGCATTCGTCTTCACGGACTTCTGCTTGGCAGCGGGAGCGACGATCTGCTCGGTGAACTTGTTGTAGTACGACAAGAAGTCACCGGTCAAATGAGACTTGGCCGAAGAAAAGTCGCGGTCGAGAGTGTCTGGCGAATACGACAATACCGCGACGGTCCCGTCACTGGCCGCGGTGACTGCGGACTTGGCCGCCGCAGCATCGGTGTCCCTATCCGGTAGATATTGGAAGTAGAGCAAACAGGCCGCCAAGGTCGCCGAAGCCACGACCAGCAATGCCAGCAGTGCAGCAAGCACCTTATCGCGTGACAGCTGCTTCACGCGGCCGGTGATGCGCGCCCGCCGCCCCGGCTTTGCGGTCTCGACGTGTTCGGTCGCCTCGGCGCCGGCTGTTTTCTCGGCCAGCGACGTTTCTTCTGCTGTCACGGCACAAACTCGACTTTCGACATCTTGAGCTGATCGCCGTCGCGGGCCAGCGTCACTATCAACCTGAAGTTACGCGGATCCTGCTTGGCGCCCGCCGCATTGGTAACTTCTGAGGTGGATGCGACCAGCACTACCGCCGAGTCGTCTGTCATCGAGTCCAAGTCGACCGCCGCCGCCTGAACGGTCCCCCGCTCGACCACCTTCGACTGCTCTACCACCTTCGTGAAATCGCCTGCCATTTTCGCGAAGTCGTCTTTGAACGAGCCGGTGGAGTCATCAAGGATGCGCTGCACTCCATCTTTGGCGTTGTTGAAGTCTAGCGATGTCAGCGTGACGACGCCCTGCCGCGCCGCTGCAGCGAACTCCGCCGCAAGTTGGCGACGGTGCGCCGCGTCACGATGCTCCAGCACCATATAGACACTGCCCGCGGACGCGGCGAGAATAACGATGATAGCCAGAATTGCGGCAGTGGTGGACAGTCGGGGACGACGCCAACGTCGATACCATGCCGGCTTGTCCACCGCTACGTCGGAACCAGCGCCGGGCTCCGTATCGGCTTCGCGTTCGACCACGGCATCGGTCGCACTCTCGTCGGTCTCGACACTTGCAGCGCCGGCACCCTCCGGCTCACTCTTTTGCGGAGTACGTTCCACCTGGCTCTTTTGCGGAGTGTCTTCCATCTCGCGCTCGCGCGCAATGACTTCGGTTTCTTTCTCGGCAGTTTCGGCAACTTGTGACTGGCCTTTTTCCGTGGCCTCCGCGAGTTCCGCCTGGCGGCGCAATTGAATGGCGCGAGCTCGGGCGCGGGCGGCAGCTGCGAGAGCCTCGGCCTCAGCGGCCTCTGCCTCCGCCTGCTCGGCCAGCGCCCGCATCTCGGCAGGGGTGCTCGGCGTTTCGTCCTCGGTCACCGGATTCGACTTCTTATCAGCAGCGTTTTCACGGATGCCGGCGCTCAAAACTCACCAACCCACAAGGGGCGCCGCTCTTGTGAACGATGAGGCGCAAAATAGTGAACCGCTCCACCGCTCACCGCTGACGTGGAAGGGCGATGCTGGCTGAGCCGGATTCGGCGCGCAGACTGCGACTGATCGCCTCGACGCCGAGTCAGCATGCGACCTCCTCACCGTTCGGCCGGTCTAGGAGAGCCACGTTATCATCTCCTGCCGCTACGAATCGGGGAGTCGTCGAGCGAGGCGTTAGAGATGCTGGCGTGCAGAAATACTAGTCTCATGCCTAATAGATCGAGTTGCGAAACCCGTGGCGCGTCAGGGCAACAGCCTGACTATGTTGCATGCCGAGGCTATTGAGCCGCTTCATTCGCTCTAGGCCGAAGTCGCGTACGGCGACGGTCACGTCAGGTGAGTCAGCGCTTACTTGGTTCAAAAGCGATGTCGCCGTCTCCGCGAACACTTTACTTATTGTGGTTCTCAAGAAGCGACGCTGGAACTACTGTTTTTCTATGGCCCTCGACTCTTTCGCCCGTCGAAAACCGACTCAAGTCCCAAGAAAGGTAGAGTTGCGCGGATTCATGGCGCTTGCGGCTATAACAGGGCTATTGGTTGCAGCACCGATGTTTCCCGCCGGGAAGGCGTCGGCGTTTTGCGACGCGGCGGACTGTGTGCCGAACGTGGCTCGTGACGTCGTCCCGGGCTTGCCCTGCGAGTCCCGCCACTTCTACGTCTTTGGCTTGGATTCCAACTCCAGGACGTACGTGTGCAACCTGGCGAGCGTTTGGACACCGACCGGGCCCCTAGTCGGTATACGGGAGGTCGCGCTGGCGTGTGATGCGATGGATCAGTCGGCGCAGGAACCTGACGGAACCCCGCTCAAGTGTGCACAGGTCAACAGAACCCTGCGCTGGGTGCACCGCGACGATACGCCCGGCTGAGGGCCTCTCCAGAGCGGTTTGGTTCGCAAAAAGGCGGTAGGACCATGAGAGCCGGTGAGACAATCACCGGAAGTATCGGGATGCGTGACAGCGCTGGTCTGCATTGAGGAGCGGAGGAGCGAGTGACGACCAGAAGGTCGGCCCTGGGCATCGGTTCGGCAATGCTTTTGGCAATCGTGGCTGCGATACCGACTACCGCGGCGGCGCAAGCGGACGACCAGCCGGTGATGCATCACGTCAAATACGTGCTGACCGCTTCCAACCCGATCTACGCGGATATCTACTACCTAGACCAAGAGCCGTCGGTCTTTTCGGATTACAGTCACAACCCTTACGATTTCGTCCCTAATGTCCAAGCTGATGTCGGTCCCGGGTCCCCGTGGACCTACGACTTGGACCTGGCGAACCCTTTCCAGTGGGCGTTTTTCACCGCCAGTACCGGGCACGAACCCGGCACGCCGATGTTTCACTGCCAACTCTTGGTCGACGGGGCCATTGTCGACAAGCAGGACGGCCCCAAGGGCGTGCGCTGTTCTATGCGTCCCTTCTAATTCACCGCCCACCGGCCTGCGCTTCAGAAATGGTGTCGGGGCACAACTCGAGCTGGGCGGCGCTCACGATGACGCTGCTCGCCGCACCGAGTTGAAAGGCCATCGCTTGCTTTTGTTGAGGGGTGGCGTCGCTGCGCAGGTCGTTGCAGATGGCGTGACCGAGTTTGAGCGTCAACTGTTGGCTCTCAACGGTGGACACATCGAACCCGTATCGATTTAGCAGCATCAGATAGTCGCTGTCTCCGGCAGCGTGGGCCACGGCGATCCCGGACATAGCTGCGCTTGCGAGGCTCGCGAGGACCAGTAGGGCCGCAATGACAAGCCGCATGTTTGCCTCCACCCCTGCTCTTCGCATCCGTCACAGCGTAATCCGCGGACGCTCTCGAACGACCCGAGTTATCTGAAATTCTGGCTAGGTTGTGACATACCAACTCTCGCGATCACCGAACCAGGTCCATGCCAGATTGATCGTTCTAGCCGACCTTCGTCAAAGTGAAATAGAGCGGAGTCG
>NZ_DASRBZ010000075.1:0-4804 GCF_035653355.1 Mycobacterium sp.
ATGGTGCGCTCGCGTGAGGTGGCAGCCCAATTCGCGACCCGGTTCGCTGCTCTGCTGGGCGTGCGCAGGCAGGACGCCGCGCACGCGCTGATGCAGGCGTCGCCTGCCGAGCTGGTAGCGGCCCAGAACCGCCTGATTGACCAGGGCATGGAGCAACGGCTGGGCGCGTTCCCGATCGGCCCGGTCTTCGGCGACGACTGTCTGCCGCTGGAACCGATCGAGGCCATGCGGCGCGGCAAAGCCCACCGGGTACCGCTGATCGTCGGCACCAACGCCGACGAAGGCCGGCTCTTCACCCGCTTCCTGCCGCTGTTGCCGACCACCGAACCGATGGTCGAGGCACTGCTGGCCGACACCGATCCTGCTGCCCGCGAGCGTATTACATCCGCCTATCCCGGCTATCCCGGTCGCTCCGCATGCGTGCGCCTTGGCGGCGACTTCGCGTTCAGCTCGGCCGCCTGGCAGATCGCTGAGGCGCATGGCAAGCACGCACCCGCCTATCTGTACCGATACGACTTCGCACCCCGACCACTGCACTGGTCGGGTCTGGGCGCCACCCATGCCACGGAGCTGCTCGCGGTCTTCGGCATCTACCGCAGCAAATTAGGCGCGTTGTTGACGGCCGGCGTCGACCGCTGGGCGGCACTACGTGTCACCCGAGAGATACAACGCCGCTGGCTTGCCTTCAGCCGCACCGGAATACCAGGTGACGGCTGGCCCGCCTACACCGAGCCGGAGCGGGCGGTCATGGTGTTCGACAGCAAGTCGCACGTCGAATACGATCCACATCCCGAGCGCCGGATGGCGTGGGAGGGTTTCTCGCTTGCACAGTGAAAACCCGGTCGCCCGAACCGCTCAGCCGGTCGTCGAACGACCAAGCGACATCACCGCCGACTGGCTAACGAGCACCCTGCAGGCACCCGTCGCCGATTTCAACGTCGAACGCATCGGCACCGGCCAGATGAGCGAGTGCTACCGCGTTCAGCTGACCTATGCCGGCGACGGCCCGCACGGACCCAAGTCGGTGGTGCTGAAGGTCGCGGCCACCGATCCGGTGAGCCGCCAGACCGGTCTGAACCTGGGACTCTACGAGCGAGAAGTGCGCTTCTACCGCGACATTGGACCGCGCCTGCGCGGCCCGGTCGCGCCGTGCTACCACGCTGCCTTCGACGCCGCAACCGGGGCCTTCGATGTGTTGCTCGGCGATGCCAGCCCCGCCGTAGTCGGCGACGAAATCCGTGGCGCCACAGCCGCGCAAGCCCGGCTCGCCGTCACCGAATTGGCCCACCTTCAGGGCCAACTGGTCGGCGACACCCGTCTTGCCGACGCGTCGTGGCTCAACCGCGATGCGCCCATCAACCAGGCGCTGATCGCGCAGCTCTACGCCGGCTTCCTCGACCGTTACGGCGAGCGGATATCGGCGCAGCACCGGCTGGTGTGCGATCGCCTCGTCGACGGATTCGACGCCTACCTGGCCGGCGAATCGAGTGACGACCACATCCACGGCTTGGTGCATGGCGACTACCGGCTGGACAACTTGCTTTTCGGCGCGGCCGGCTCCGATCGGCCCCTGACGGTAGTGGATTGGCAGACCGTCAGCTGGGGTCCGGCATTGACCGACCTGGCGTACTTCCTCGGCTGTGCGCTGCCGGTGGAAGAACGCCGCGAGCAGTACGACGATCTGCTGCGCGCCTACCACGAGGCACTCGGCAACAGCGCCCCACTGACATTGGCTGACATATATGAGGGTGTGCGCCGACAGAGCTTTTTCGGCGTGATGATGGCAATCGTCTCGTCGATGCTGGTCGAGCGCACCGAGCGAGGCGACGCGCTATTCATGACCATGCTGCAACGGCACTGCGAGCACGTGCTCGATACCGACGCGTTGGCGATCCTGACCTCGACGCCGCCCGCGCCGCTGCTTCCGGCGCACGACGACGAGTCCACGCACACCGCGACCGACGAACCGCTGTGGAGCGAAAGCTGGTACGCCGATTTCGCCGACGCTGCACAGGGTTTCGGCGGTTGGCTGCGCATCGGGCTGATACCCAACCAGCGCACCGCGTGGGTGCACGCACTGTTCTGTGGTCCCAACATCCCCACCGTTGCGGTGTCCGACTTCGACGTTCCGCTACCGGATAATCCGTGGCATCTGCGAACCAAGACAATCGAGTTCGGCCACGCCGCCGTCGAGCCGCTGCAGACCTACCGCGTCGTCGTGCACGCGCAAGGCCAGTCCTACACCGATCCGGCCGCTCTGCTGCGCGGCGAGCCCGGCCACCCTATCGACGTGGCGATGAAGCTGACATGGGAGACCGACGGCACGCCGTATCGGTATCGGTTGACCACGCGCTACGAAATTCCGTGCACAGTGTCCGGTCGCGTCACCGTCGGCGACACCACATACACCCTCGAGGCGATGCCCGGCCAGCGTGACCACTCATGGGGTGTGCGCGACTGGTGGAGCATGGATTGGCTCTGGAGCGCGCTGCATTTGGACGACGGCACCCATCTGCATGGCGTAGACATCCGGATTCCGGGCGCTCCAAAACTCTGCGTCGGCTACCTTCAGCAAAACGGCGGTAACCTTACTGAGCTGCACACCATCGACAGCCGAGAAACGTTCGGCAGCAACGGATTACCCGTAGCGGCAACGGTGACTGCCCATCCCGGTGACATCGTGGTGACCGCCGATGTGCGTGGCCATGCTCCCCTCCGGCTGGTCGCGGCCGATGGCCGCGTGAGCCAGTTTCCACGCGCGTGGGCAACCGTCACCACAGCCGACGGCCGTCATGGCGTTGGCTGGCTCGAATGGAACCGCAACGGATGGCAATCCATCCAGACCTGACCCATGGGAAGGCAGGCGCATCAAGGCCGATCGTCGTCATGGGGGTAACCGGCTCGGGTAAGTCCACAGTGGGCGCCGCACTGGCTCAACGACTTAGGGTGCCGTTCGCTGATGCCGATGCCTTCCACCCGCGGGTAAACATCGCCAAAATGGCCGCCGGTCAACCGCTGAACGACGAAGACCGCTTCCCGTGGCTGGAAGCAGTCGGGGAGTGGCTGGCCGCTCACCGCGACGGCGGCGTGATGAGCTGTTCGGCGCTCAAGCGAAAGTACCGCGACCAGTTGCGCCGACACTGTTCCGACATCGAATTCCTGCACCTGAGCGGGTCCCCGGAGCTCATCGGTCGTCGCCAGGCCGGCCGCATAGGGCATTTCATGCCTGCCGCACTGTTGAAGTCGCAATTCGACACGCTTGAACCGCTCGAGCCCGACGAGGGCGGTGTCGTCGTCGACGTCGACCAGGATGTCGAGGCGATCGTCGACACTTTCCTGTCGGGTTTTGCACCGCGGCGCAGCAGATGACGCCGATCGCACGGGGTGGCTAGCATACGGGTATCCCAGGTGGGAGGCAGCTGAACGATGTACCAGCTTCTGGTAGTGCTGACGGTGATCACGCACTATGCGTTCATCTGCTACGTCGTCGTCGGCGGATTCCTCGCCCTGCGCTGGCGTCGCACACTCTGGCTCCATATCGGAGCGGTGCTTTGGGGGACCGCCAGCGTGGTGGGCCACGTCGGCTGTCCGCTGACCGGCCTGGAACGCTGGGCGCGGCATAACGCCGGAATGCCGCCGCTGCCTTCGAAAGGGTTCATCGCCCACTACATCACTGGGGTGGTGTTTCCCGTTAGCTGGGCCGGCGCAGTACAGCTGGCAGCCTTCGCTGTCGTCGTTGCCTCGTGGGCGTTATACGCGTGGTCTGGCCGACAGATACCGATGCAGCCCGCGGATCGCGGAGCACCGCGTTAACTGCCGGTCAGCGCGCTGACCGCCCACGGGAACTCGGCGGCCCCGCTAACACATCTGGTTAGCGCTTGCGACGGGCCTTGGCACGTTTCCGTGCGGTGCTGGCCAATTCCTCGCCACGCTCCCGGGCGGTTTCGGCGAATTCGCTGCCGCGCTCGCGGGCAGTTTCGGCCAGTTCAGGTGCTCGCTGGCGAACGGTTTCCGCGAGTTCGGCTCCCCGCTCGCGCGCAGTCTCGGCGAGTTCGGCTCCACGCTCACGCGCAGTTTCAGTGAGTTCGCTGCCGCGTTCGCGCGCAACTTCGGCAAATTCGCTTCCGCGGTGGCGAGCGGTTTTCGCAAGCCTCCGCCCGCGGTGGCGAGCCGTCTCGGCGAGTTCGCGAATCCGGTCGCTCTCGGCCAGTTCTTCGCCGCGTTTACGTGCGGCCTCCAGCAGCGGTGCCCCCTTCTCTGCCGCGGTGCTGGCCAGTTCGCGGCCTCGTTCGGCGCTTACCTGAAGACCATGGCCGAGCTTCTCACCCAAAACCTCGGTGTCCAGCAGTGTTCCGTTGGACCCCGCAATCGGCAGCGCCCCGCTGACCGCCTCAGAAATCCGGCCCGCCGCCTGCCGGCCGCGCCACCCCAACGACGGCTTTCCGGCGGTGTCGGCAGACGCAATAATCAGGCCACCGAGCAGGCTCAGGTCGGTCAGGAAGTCGCGCCGCTTCTCGGCTTTGCGCTGCGGATCTGGTTCGCTCCAAAACATGTGCGCCCCAAGGCTGCCCGGAATAACTGTGCAGGCCAGCACGGCCGACGCAACGCGGGGCAGTTTGCCGGTGGCCAACAGCACGCCGCCGCCGACCTGGACGGCCGCGTTGACCCGTGCGAACGTCTCGTCGTCGGACGGCACTCTGGTACCGACTGGATCCGGTAACCTGCGCACACCCGCGGCTGCGGGCCGCGCGGCATCCGCGGCCGCGCTCGGGTTTCGCAATGTCTCTACACCTTGGCCGATGAA
>NZ_DASRBZ010000076.1:0-3280 GCF_035653355.1 Mycobacterium sp.
CGCTACGGGGCGCAGGGCGGCGACTGGGGGGCAGCCGTCACCACCGAGATCGGTCGCAACCGGGGTCATTGCGCCGCAATCCATCTCAACATGCCGATCGGTCGTCCCCCCGCCGGCCTGAGCGAACTAACCGAGGAAGAACAGCAAGTCCTCGCGGACTTGGCAGAGCACCGGCGTTGGGGCACAGGGTATTCCAAACAGCAGTCGACTCGACCGCAGACACTGGGCTACGGCTTAGTCGATTCGCCCGTCGGGCAAATGGCATGGATCGTCGAGAAGTTCTGGGCATGGATGGACTGCGACGGGCACCCCGAGAACGTGCTCACCCGCAACGAGCTGCTCGACAACGTGATGATGTACTGGGCCACCGCCACCGGCGCTTCGTCAGCCCGGTTGTACTGGGAGAGCTTTCGGGTATGGGGCGGAATGGGCCGGGTCGAATTACCCACCGGTGTGGCCATGTTTCCGAAGGAAATCCTGCGCGCACCACGACACTGGTGTGAGCCGAACTACCACATCACCCACTGGACCACCATGCCGCGCGGCGGGCACTTCGCCGCCTTCGAGCAACCCGACCTATTCGTCGACGACGTGCGCGCCTTCTTCGCGACGGTTCAGTAATACGCTGCGGCGCTTGCCGATTCACGCCGGCAACGCGAAGAACTCCAGAGCGATCCCGTCTGGGTCTCGGAAGCTCAGCCCTGACCCGTAGTGGGCGTCGACGATGCCGCCGTGCGCGATACCGAGCTCGCCGAGCCGTTCCTCCCACTTCTTCAGCTCGGCGCGGCTTGCGCAGCCGAAGCCGACATGGTCGAGGCCGACGCGAAACTCGCTGAACTTCTCGTCGGGCGCCGACTGGTCGTGCTGATGGATACCGAATACCGTGCCGCCGGCCAGAATCCACACCTGATGCCAAAAGCCGCCGTCGGTCCGCTCGTCCAGCACGGGGTCCGCGCCGAACAAGGCGCGATACCAGGGGCCGCTGACGCCGATGTCGCGCACCGTCACCGCGACGTGGTTAAGCGCCGGGAAAGCCATAAACCTGCCTCTTTTCTTGACAATTGTCGGCCACCAACGGTCGATGGCCGAATCCCGTGTAACTGTGATCTACGCCGCAAACTTAAGGGCAATGAGGCGAACGACACGTTTACCGCCGCCGGCAAATCGGTAACGATAGTTAGCATGACTTCGCAACTGACCCCAGAACGCACGACCTCGAGCCGGCCCAAGACGCCCAAGAGGGATGAAACCCAAGAGCGCATTCTGCTGCAGCCGTGGTTCTGGATGGCGGTGCTATGCATGATCGCCATGGTGTTGCTGGTCGCATTCGGCTAGCCGTTACACGATTCGCCATCCGCGCCGGGCGCGAAATCGCATGTCCCACAGATAGATCCGATAGCCCAGGATCCACGCCCGGTGCGGAATGAGTCGATCGGCCAGCCGCAGCGCGGCCAACAGCCACTCGAAGCGCTGCTGCTGGGAGTCCGACCAGTCAAGGTCCATCATGGTCCGAAATTCCGGTGCCAGAAAGCCTGTCGTCGCAAACAGGTTGAACCGTCCCGCGATCGCGTGCAGCGGCCAGGGCAAAAACGCCAACGAGGCCACTCCGCGCAGGTGCTCGCGCACCGGCGGGTCGATGCGCAGCTCATCTAGCGAGCGCTTCCAGTACTCGTCGAACGCGACCCTGTCCGGTGGCCACATGTCGTCGCGCACCTGCAACGTGGTGCCTAACCGCTTGGCGTCCCGGTACACCGCGTCGGCGACGGTGTCGTCGAGCGGGCCGTGCAGGAACTCGTGCTGGTCGACGAAATAGCGGTACAGGCACGCTGCTACCCAGAGCTGCAGCCGTGGATCAAAGGCGTTGTAGGGCACCGGACTCTTTAGCGTCGACCGAACCTCACGGTGCGCGGTGTCGACGGCCGCGCGGATCAGCTCGCGGTCGGAGTCGGTCCCGATGGTGGCCACTGCCAAGTAGGTGCCGGTAGTGCGGGCCCGCTTGAACGGATGCTTGTAGACGTTGCCGCTGTCGACCGGGCTTTCCAGCACGCCATAGCCGACTCCGGGCAGCGACAACTGCATGATCACGTTCGCGGCGGGCAGCAGCATCGCAGCCGGGTTCAGCAGGTCGGCGACGCGGGTCGCGGCCCGTTTTGTCATGAGCCGTTCTCCATGTCCCGAGTAGACCACGTAGGAACGCAGCTGGATAGCTGTTGCGGGCGGCCGACGCCCTGGCGGTCTCCAGCGCCGCCGGTGTGAGACCCTGCCGAGGTGCGGATGGTGACACGCCAAACCCGGCTGGTCGGCGTCCTGATCGGCTACCTGGTCGATCTGCTGGTGGGTGACCCGAAACGCGGTCATCCAGTCGCCGGTTTCGGCGCGGCGGCCGCCGTGGTGGAGCGGTTCACATACCGGCAAAGCCGGGCCGCCGGCGTCGCGCATGTCGGTGTGTTGATCGGCCTGTTGGGGGCGCTGGGTACGGCGCTGCAGCGCGTTGCCGACCGGCGGGGCCCGCTGTGGTCGATTGGCACCACCGCCGGCGCCACCTGGGTCTCGTTGGGCGGCACCTCGCTGGTCCGCACCGCATACACGATGTCGGTGTTGTTGGCCCGCGACGACATCGAAGCCGCGCGCGGGTTGCTGCCGTCGCTGTGCGGACGCGACCCGGCCCACCTCGACAGGGCGGGATTGGCCCGGGCGGCGCTTGAGTCGGTCGCGGAGAACACCTCCGACGCGCACGTGGCGCCGCTGCTCTGGGCAATGGTGGGTGGAGCACCAGCGGTGCTGGCGTATCGCGGCATTAACACGCTGGACTCGACGATCGGTCACCGCTCACCGCGGTATGCCCGATTCGGTTGGGCCGCAGCACGATTGGACGATGCTGCCAACTATCTCGCCGCCCGGGTGACCGCGGTGCTGGTTGTGGTGTGCGCACCCGCAGTCGGCGGCTCGCCGCGCGGCGCGGTGCGGGCCTGGCGTCACGACGCGCCGCGACATCCCAGCCCCAACGCCGGTGTGGTGGAGGCGGCGTTCGCCGGTGCGCTCGGCGTGCGGCTCGGCGGACCCACGCAGTACCACTATCAGCTGCAGATCCGCCCGACCTTAGGGGAGGGGAAGCCGCCGTCGGTGGCCGATCTGCGGCGCGCGGTGTTGCTTTCACGCCTGGTGCAGGCAGCGGCTGCGCTGGCGCTCTGGCTCAGCGCCGCCGGCCGTAGCGGTCGCTGAGTTTCTGCTCGACGCTCGTCGGCGCAGCAGCGGTGTCGGTCGGGTGGCTCTTTTCCAG
>NZ_DASRBZ010000077.1:0-3534 GCF_035653355.1 Mycobacterium sp.
GGATGATCCACCCGAGACACTCCGACAAGGCATTTCAGCCACCAGAACGGCGTATGCAGACCGTGTGCATAGTGCGCATGCACGAAATGCATTCCGGCGCGAGTGATCTTGGCGCGCAGCTTGCTGGCCCGATAGATCCGTACGTGGCCGCCCTCGTTGTTGTGGTATTCGTCGGACAACAGCCAGCACACTCGTTCGGGCAACCACCGCGGCACGGTCACCGCCAACGTGCCGCCGACCTTCAGCACGCGAATCAATTCGTTGATCGCGGTGTCATCGGCTGGAACGTGTTCGAGGATTTCGGATGCGATGACGCAGTCGAAAGTCCCGTCCGGGTAGGGCAGCGCCAACGCGTCGCCGACGACGGTTTCGGCCTTGGCGAACGCCGGGGCTTCGCCGTTCTCTGTCATGGCGCGCAAGACCGTGTTGACATTGCCGAGTTCGGCGGCGTCCTGGTCGAAGGCGATCACGTCGGCACCGAGGCGATACGCCTCGAAGCTATGCCTGCCGGCGCCGCAGCCGACATCGATCACCTTGGTGCCCGGCCCGATACCGAGCCGGTTGAAATCGACCGTCAGCACGGTTCGCCCACCGTGTCGACAGCACTGTGGCGCTGTGCGTTCCGCGCGATCGCACGTTCATAGACGTGAACGGTCTGCGCTGCCACCGATTCCCAGCTGTAGACCTCGAGTGCCCGCCGGCGACCGGCGGCGCCCAGTCGCTGCCGCTCCTCGGGTGAGGCCAGCAGGGCGCCCAGCACCCGCACCAGGTCGCCGGTGTCGCCGGGCCGCACCAGCCGGGCGCAGTGGCCGTCGGCCCCAAGCACCTCCGGCAACGCCCCGGCGCGGCTGGCGACGATCGGCGTGCCACTGGCCATCGCTTCCACGGCGGGAAGCGAAAAGCCTTCGTACAGCGAGGGGATACAAGCAATTTCGGCTGACGCTAACAGCCGGGCCAGCTCAGCGTCGGAGAGCCCGCTGGACGGGTGCACGATATCCGAGATGCCGAGCTCGGCGATCAGCTTCTCGGTGGGCCCGTTGGGCTCCAGCTTGGCGACGAGTTGCACCTCCAGGTCGTGTTCGACCCGCAACTCGGCCACCGCGTGTAGCAGATGACCGACGCCCTTGAGCGGGGTGTCAGCGCTGGCGACCGCAATGATGCGGCCGGGAACTCGCGGCTGGACTGAGGGGGCGAATACGTCAGTGTCTACGCCCAGCGGCACTACGCAGAGCTGGTCGGGACGGACGCCGAAGTCGGTGGTGATATCGGCGGCCGACGACGACGAGACGGTGAGTAGGTCCGGGATGCTGCGCGCCACCCGCTGCTGCATCGTCAAGAAGCCATACCAGCGGTGTACCAACGGTTTACGCCACCACTTCGCGGCGGCGAGATCCAGCAGCCTGTCGCGGGTGATCGGATGATGCACGGTGGCTACCACCGGTAGGCCCATGGCCGAAATATCAAGCAGCCCAAAGCCCAAGCTTTGGTTGTCATGGACGACGTCGAAGTCATGCCGCCGGTCAGCTAGCAGTCGGGCGGCGCGCAGGCTGAACGTGCGCGGCTCCGGGAAACCAGCCGTCCAAACAGTCGCCAACTCCAGCAGATCGATTCGGTCGCGGATTTCGCGGGGGTGCGGGATGCGGAACGGATCGGGCTCGCGATACATGTCCAGGCTGGGCACTTGCCGGAGCACCACCCGCGGATCAAGAACTTCGGGATAGGGCTGACCGGAGAACACCTCGACGTGGTGGCCGAGTTCGACGAGGCCGCGGCTGAGATAGCGGACGTATACGCCCTGTCCGCCACAGTGTGTCTTGCTGCGGTAGGACAGCAAAGCGATCCGCATGCTCATGCCCGTTCTGTTGTGGCGGTGCCCGCTTCGGTCACACCAGAGGGACGTCAGCGAGCTGTCTGGACACGTGTCTGGACTATAGTTTGACGGCCTACACGATGCAACGCACCTCGCAAGACGTCAAACCGCCCTGATGCTACTGACCGGCGTTTCCGGCGATGACGACCGGGGCGCGCCGCCGGGGCTGCCCAAGAGCTGTGATGCAAATCAACGCCGACGTGTGAGCCAGGTCATTGCATAGCTCGTCTAGTTTAGGAGAGCCTAACCTCTCGTTGTACCGACAAGCTGGGAGCGGGCTTATGCCGACCGACCCAACTGATTTTGAGTTCGCCTACGACCTGACATTGGACGAGGTCAGGCGACGCACCGCGGTGCTTGAGGCGATTGGCGACGACTGGGACCCGGTCAGCGCGCTGGTCGAGGAGGAAAGGGCCTACGCGATGCTTTACTCCAACCTCGACGCCGAGCAGCAGCGGCACTACGACGACCTGGTCCGGGCCGGGGTGCTGCCGGAGCGGGCGGTGGACCGTGCTGCCGATTGACCCGCAGGCCGACACAAGTCGACGAGCGTGGTTGGCGTGCCCGAACTGCGACCACGGCGCCGGCTGCGCCGAGTGCCGCAGCGGTCGCAACTGCCACACCCATTGGCAGTACCTGATCGGCAACAACGCTGCGGTGCTGCACCTGCAGTGCCCGACCTGTGCGCATTTCTGGTCGCTCGACACCCGGCCGGGCTGCCGCCGCCGCCCCGCCGCCTGACCTGACCTCGCCTTAAGCCGGCCCGCTGACCAGGCGCCGCGTCACAGATCCGGCGATACGGTAGAGGCTGTGCGGGCGTTAATCATCGTCGACGTACAAAACGACTTCTGCGAGGGCGGCTCACTACCGGTGACCGGCGGCGCCGCCGTCGCCGGCGCTATCAACGACTACCTGACCACCGATCCCGGTTACGACCATGTGGTGGCGACCCAGGACTTCCACATCGATCCCGGTGACCACTTCTCCGACCACCCCGACTATGTTTCCTCATGGCCGCCGCATTGCCTGGCCGGCAGTGGGGGAGCCGACTTCCATCCCGACCTCGACACCGGCCGCATCGAGGCGGTTTTTCGCAAAGGCGCCTACTCCGCCGGCTACAGCGGCTTCGAAGGCACCGACGAGTCCGGTACGCCGCTGCTCGACTGGTTGCGCCAACATCGCGTCGATCAGGTCGACATCGTCGGCCTCGTCACGGACCAGTGCGTGCGCTCGACCGCCGAAGACGCCGCGCGGGCCGGCTTGTCGACCCGGCTGCTGGTGGATTTGACGGCGGGCGTGTCGCCGCGAGCGACGGAGGCGGCCATCCAGGAGATGCGCAACGCGGGTGTCGCGGTGGCCCACAGCGGCTGACCCGCCGATCAATGGGCCGTCGCCAAGAACAGCGACGCGGCGGACAGCAGCAGATAGCCGCCAGGAAAAGCGATGTTCGACAGCACCCGCGCCCGGATATGCGTGACCACGGCACCGATGAAGAACAACACCAGCCCTACCGCAGCCGCGACACCGAAGAGACGCAGGCCAAAAAGACCTGCGACCAAACCGAGCGCCCCGGCGAGCTTGAGTGTCCCCAACATCGGCAGCCATGATCGCGGCACTCCGACCCTGGCTGAGTTCGCGAGCACGAACTTGGCCGGGATGTAGTC
>NZ_DASRBZ010000078.1:0-3541 GCF_035653355.1 Mycobacterium sp.
CGACAGGTATCGGCGACTTGGCGAGGCGATGCACAACTGCGACGAGTTCTTCCTCAATCTGCCGTGGGCGCCGTTGTTGCCAGGCGTTGCCCAGCTCGGGGTACAGACTTCGAAACGCTGGGATGGTCTCGATGATCTGCGAGATCCGGGGGCCCGTGCGGGCGATTTCGATGAACCCACACTCTTCGAGGACGGTCAGGACCGACGGCAGCACTTGTACGTCGATGTCCAACGCCTCATTAGCCACGATTTTCAGCGCGTCAACGTTCTCAACGACGTTGCGGCCACGCAGGAGACCGGCGAGGTCTGCCGCCATTCCCACGAGTTGCGTGTTGTCTACGACAGAGAGGACCCATGAGTCCGTCTCGCCGCTTCGAAGGCCCAGGTTAACGTCCTGACATCGGAGACCGGTGAACTCGGCATCCACTGAGCGACTCCTCGTCGGCGAACGTTGACGCTTAACCCTAGCCCGCGATCACAGGTTTCAGGGTTATGGATGTACGAGCGCCCTATGCTGCGTGGTGCTTGTCTGATCGATCGCTCGGGTGGCGGCGGCCACATGCGCCGCACTGAGCGGGGGCAATTGGTTTCAGTCCGCAGCCGGTCCGCCGCACATCTGATAACGGTCGACAACGTGCAGCACGTCCGGTCATCATTTATGCAGCTCATAGCGGGTCTATCGCGTCATTCGCTCGAAGCCATCGGTTGCCGTAATCCGAGATGACGGACTTAAAATCCGTCCAGTCTGGGTTCGAGTCCCAGTGGGGGCAAATCTCATGGGCCCCCGCCGACGGCACGAGACACGTCAATGGCCCGTGGCGAATCCCGACTTTGGCGCACCACCGTAGCCCCTTTGCCGCTGTTGCCGGTTGATTCCGCAAACTGTCGGCATCTGCTCGAAATCGCATGTTGCCGCAAGGAATTAGCGAATTCCTGGCATTATCCATCTCCGCTGACGGTACGCTCATAAACACGCAATTCTGACCAGCAAGGCTGTGGGGCTAATGCGCCGCGCTGATCGGTTGGGTTACGGCGGGGATGCGGGATGAACACATGCGCTATCTGAGGGTCACAGGCGCCGTCGCGGGTATCTGCATTCTTACCGCCGCATGTGGCGGCGGCAGCGATCACGCCGCCGCCGTCAAGTCGACCACGAGCAAAACGAAGCCACCGCCCCCTATTACAGAGGCGGGGTTGAAGGGGTTGCTGCTTACCCCCGAAGACGTGAGCGCCGTCATGGGGGCAGGCGAGCTGAAGGTGACCAGGTACCGCACCGAGATGTCTGACGACAGTGCCACGATGGAGCCCAAGGAGTGCCTGGCCGTCGACGGTGCTGCGCAACAGAAGGTCTATGCCGGCATCAAATACACCGCTGAGCGCGACGAGACGCTCCAAGAGGGCGACAACTTCACCCACTTCGTCGAGCAGGCGGTGGTGCTGTTTCCCTCGGCCAAGCAGGCCAGCGCCTTTGTCGCCGCCTCGGGGCTGCAGTGGTCAGCGTGTCACCAGTACACCCACACGCAAAGCCACACGGTGTGGGACGTGGGGCCGGTATCCAACACCAACGGCATGCTGAGCACGACCGCCACCCAGGAGAACGCCAATGCCGGCGGCTGGGGCTGTGGTCGGGCGCTGACCGCCCGGAACAACGTCGTCATTGACATCAACACATGTAGCGCTGATCCCAAGAACTCGGCTGTCGAGATCGCCAGCCGGATCGCTGCCAAAGTCCCGAACCAATAAAGCCGTCGGGAAACACAGGCAGCAGCACCCGGTGGTCGAGCCGCCGTGTGCCGACGTGTAGCCACACGGCCAGAGAACTGTCCGCCGGCGCGGCAGGCTATTGGCTACTCCTGTGACCTTCGCCTCTTTTTCGGTGCCGATCCTGAAAAATCCTTAATTTTCATAGCACCGCACAAGCCGCGCACCATATTAGCGAGCAACATCCAAAAGCCTGCAAAAGCGCATTCCTGTGTTCGCTCTGCGGCACGCGACTTACAAGCGGCCATCGGCATCTAAGCGAACCCTGAGGTTTCCCTGTCTGACCCCTGGGGTAGGCGTCGAAATGCTTGCGTTTTAAGGCAAATTCGGCCGCTAGACTCGGCCGGAAGCGGCGCTGCACGAGTGCCGAAATTGTGCTTAAGCAGGACCTATTCCGGTCGTCTTGCTGCGGTGACCATTGTCGCGCGGCGTCAAAGCGCGACAAGTACAGCAAAGGCTGGTGTCAATGTGAGCAATGTGGATTATGTGAAAAGCAATCGGGGCAATAGCGCGGCCTCCGTGGATGTCGGGACGGCGCTGACCTTCTCGGTCGTGGCCGGAATGGCCCTGCATCGCGGAGCCATCAGCGGCATCGCCGCGAGCCCTGACGGTAGTCGGCTGGTGCTGAGCAACAATGGCGACGACAGCGTGTCGGTCATCCGCACGGGCAGCTGGGCCGAAGTCAACACAGTCGCCGGAATCAACGAACCGTTCGCCATCGCGATAAGCGGTGCCGATCCCCGCTACGCCTACGTCAGCACAGTGTCACCGGCATACGACGGCATCGCGGTCATCGACTTGGAACGCAACAGCGTCGTCGCGTCCCATCCGTTGGACCTCACCGTCACCGACTTGGTGGTGAGCCCCGACGGCAGACATGTCTACGTCAGCCGCACCGCTGCGACGGGCGCCGACGTCGCCGTCCTTGACACGACGACTGGTCGGGTGCAGCCCATCGATATCGCCGCCGCAGCCGGCGCCAGCACAGAATGCGTGCGCATGACGCCCGATGGCCGGCGTCTCTACGTCGCGGTACAGCGGCCCTCGGGCGGCGAAGTCGTCGCGATCGACACACACCTGCGGCGTGTCATCGAGACCGTCGACACCGGTTCGGCGATCCGCGATGTCGCGATAAGCCCAGACGGCCGGGCTGTCTATGTCCTGGGCAGCGGCGCGGACTTCGGGGTGGTCGTCGACGTCATCGACGCTCGTAGCAACAAGGTCACCAGCACGCGCAAGCTGAGCGAGACCGGGGGACTTGTCACGCAACTGAAGCTCAGCCGCGACGGCGACCGCGCCTACCTCGTCGGCGATGACCGCGTCGCCGTTCTGTGCACCATGACCCAAGACATCATCGGCGACGTCACCGTGGGCAGCCAGCCGTCATGCGTCGCGGAAAGCCCCGACGGGAAGTACCTCTACGTCGCGGACTATTCCGGCGCGGTCACTGCGCTGTCGGTTGCCTCGCCGACGGCGTCGCTGATCGTTCCCGCCAACGACGGCACGGCGCCGCTCGAGCTGGGCACGCGTGAATTGCCGCAGCTCCAACCTGCATTGACCTAGCGCGGGTGGTTGACCTGCGCTTCTCGCGGGAACCACTCACGACGGGAAGTCTCGGCGCTAGCATTCGCGCGATGCGAACATGAAGCGACGCTGGGAACGATAACGGGGGCCGTCGATGCAGAGCACAATGCAGAACTTCCCGTTGACGATCACCGCCATCCTCAGGCACGCCACCGGTGTGCACGGGGCCCGCAAGGTCGCCACTGCCACCGGCGAC
>NZ_DASRBZ010000079.1:0-5202 GCF_035653355.1 Mycobacterium sp.
GCGCGGTGGCGTTCGCCGGCGCCGGCTACGGCATCGACGCCCTGCTGACCCGCGCCCGGAGCGAGCCGCTGCCCGCCGGCACCGGAATCCTGGTCATGCTCACCCTCTACGGGGGCAACGACGGCCTCAACACGGTGATCCCGGCCAGCGACCCCGCCTACCAGTCCGCCCGCCCCGAGCTGGCGTACTCCGAGTCGGAGGTGCTGCCCCTCGGCGACGGGCTCGGGCTCAACCCGGGCATGAAGGGGCTCAAGGCGCTGTGGGACAGCAAGCGGCTGGCGATCGTGCGCGGGGTGTCGTACCCGAAGCCGGACCACAGCCACTTCCGGTCGATGGACATCTGGCAGACTGCTTCGCCCGCCGAACCGGTACCGACCGGGTGGATCGGACGGTGGCTTGACGCCACGGGCGACGACCCGCTGCGCGCGGTCAACGTCGGCCCGGTGCTGCCGCCGCTGGCGGTCGGCGAAAAGTGCACGGCCGCGGCGCTTTCCCCGACTGCCGCACCGGAATCGGCGAACTGGTTCACCGAGACGATGGACGCGCTAGGCGTCGACGACCCGAACGACACACCAGCGATGTCCGCGGTGTGTGCCGCATACCGCGCGGCTCGCACCGCCGACACGACGTTGGGCAAGGTCAAGGCCTCCGCTAAGAAAGGGCTGGCCGCCCAGCTCGCCATGGTGGCGGCCGCCGTGCGGGCCGCGGTGCCGACGCGGGTGTACACCGTGGCGCTGGGCGGTTTCGACACCCACGCCGAGGAGCGGGAAACCCAGCAGCGCCTGCTGCAGACCGTCGACGAGGCGCTGACTCCGTTCCTTGCCGAGATGGCCGCCGACCGCTACGGCAAGAACCTCGTCGTGCTGGCGTACTCGGAATTCGGCCGCAGGGTGGCCGCCAATGCATCGCAGGGCACCGACCATGGCACCGCCGGGCCGGTTTTCGTCGCGGGAGCGCCGGTCAAGGGCGGCTTCTACGGTGACGAGCCCAGCCTGACCGACCTCGACAACGGCGACCTGAAAGCCACCACCGATTTCCGCGACGTCTACTACGAGCTGCTGTCGACGACGCTGCGCACCGACCCCACACCATCCGTCGGCACCGGCCGCCGGCCCCTGGGCTTTCTGTAGCCGCGGCTAAGCCCCGGTCTGGCTGATCGCCGGTTGACTGAGCCAGTAGCGCAGTTTCCCGTAGATCTCCGGGTGGTTGAGCAGGTCGAAGTGATGCAGACCGGTCAGGGTGAGCCCATGCGCCGGCTCGAACGGAATCCGTCGCGAGCGGCCGCGCCCGGAGGCGCTTTGCGCGCGAACCAAGCGGTCGCCCAGCAGCATTCCGACCGGCCCGGGTGCCGCCGTGGTGGCGACGAAGTGGTACACCGCACCGGGAAGGAACGGCACCTCGTGGCAGCGGTCGCGAAGGAACTCGTCGGGATCGCACTGACTCCAGTCCTCGTCGAGCAGTGCGCCGAACCGCAGGTCCTTGACACCTGCGCTGCGGGCGTTGAGAAACGCAGCGAGAGCGCGTGTTTCGGGCAGTTGAGACAGCGCCCAGGACGCGACGTTGACGCCCTTTTCCAGATCGGCGCCCAGGTGCGGTGAGCCCAGGCAGACCACATGGCGCACCAGGTCGGGCCAGTCGTGCCGTTGCTGGGCGCCGTAGTGGCAGGCGCTGCGCACCACCAGCCCGCCCATCGAATGGCCCACCAGCGCAATCTCATCCACCGGCGTGGGCCACAGCGTCAGCAGCCGGTTCAGCAGGTCGGCGAGGGCTTTCCCGTTTTCGGAGATGTGCAGACCCGTGTTGTAACGCAGGTAGACGGGCGTGAACCCGAGCTCGCTGCGTAGCCGCGCTCCGTAGGGCCGCCGACTTTCGCGGGTGCGCGGCTGCCGCCACCACGATCGTTCGGTGAGACACCAGCCGTGGATGAATACCACCATGCGGTCGGTGGCTCTGGGGAACGCCGTGGCGATCGATGCGGCGGTCAGTTCGACCGGCTTGCCGTTGCGGCGGATCTGCAGGCTGAGCCCGAACTTGTTGCCGCGGTTGACCAGCTCGTCCCCGTAGATTCCGTTCAGCGCGGCGACCACTCTTGCGATAGGGAGATGCGATTGGACGGTGTCGTCCTCATCGCGGCCGTACACCTCGGCAGCCACTGCGCCGGCCCCGTCAAGCGATGCCCGCACGGCCCGGTCGACCGCGTAATAGGTCATACCGGCGATGGTGTCGTGAATGACCTGGACCGGTTTCGCTGCGGGTCCTATCGCGCCGAAAACGCGACGGGAGATCCCGTCGTGCATGTCGCGCACGAAGGCGGTGACCACCCGCGAGCCTTCCCCGGCAAGGTCGCCCAATGAGCGGATTTCCTGTCGCTGCACCACTGCCCCTCTCTGCTCGCTCGACGTCCCGGTCGGTCGAGCGCAGCCAATATCAGGGATACCCATAATGATTATTGGTGCGCCGGACAGCGGGCGGGGCCGAAACGGCAGGAGGTGCGGCGGTGTCGTTGCCGCGAGAGGCGTCACCCGAATCCGGGCCGGCGCCTCACGATCGCGACCGACTGGTCGCTGGGTACTGCGCGGCGCGCGCCCAGGAGGGCCTATTCGAGCTAGGCGGGGGCCGTTCGGCTTTCGGGGCAACCGGCTACGACGAGTTCGTCGACGCCTCCGACGAGGTCCGCCCGGGCTGGACAGAGCTCGCCGAGGTGATCGCGATGCGAGGGCGCTCCGGTTTGGCGCGGCTGCGTGCGGCGGTCAGCGCCCTGGTCGACCACGACGGCATCACCTACATCGCAATCGACCACAGCGACAACGGGGTTCACGAGACTTCCGCGCCTCAACCCTGGCAGCTGGATGGCTTGCCGCTGCTCATCTCACCCGAAGATTGGGCTGCGCTGGAAGCCGGTGTGCTGCAACGCAGCCGGCTGCTCGACGCCATACTGGTCGACCTTTACGGGCCGCAGCGCGCCGTCACCGGCGGGCTCTTGCCGCCCCAGCTGCTGTTCGCGCACACCGGCTATGTCCGGGCCGTCCGCGGCATCGAAATACCCGGCCGGCACCAACTGTTCATGCACGGCTGCGACGTCAGCCGGGACCGATCCGGCGCCTTTCTCGTCAACGCCGACTGGACCCAGGCGCCCTCAGGAGCCGGCTACGCGCTGGCCGACCGTCGCGTCGTCGCCCACGCCGCTCCCGAACTCTACGAGCGTGTCGGGCCGCGACCGACAGCACCGTTTGCCCAGGCGCTGCGGCTGGCGCTGATCGAGGCTGCACCTGAGACCGCCGATGACCCGGTGGTGGTGGTGCTGAGCCCGGGCATCCATTCCGAGACCGCGTTCGATCAGGCCTACCTGGCCTCGGTGCTGGGCTTTCCGCTGGTGGAGAGCGCCGATCTGGTGGTACGCGACGGCGCGCTGTGGATGCGGTCGCTGGGCACGCTGCAGCGCGTCGACGTGGTGTTTCGCCGGGTCGACGCCGACTTTGCCGATCCACTGGATCTGCGCTCAGACTCCCAGCTGGGCGTGGCGGGGCTGGTCGAAGTGCAACGGCGCGGCGCGGTGACGGTGGTCAACACGCTCGGCAGCGGCGTCCTGGAAAGCGCTGGGCTGCTACGGTTTCTGCCAGAGCTGGCCCAGCGGCTGCTCGGCGAGACGCCACTGCTGGAGACCGCCCCGCTGTACTGGGCCGGTATCGATGCCGAGCGGTCGCATCTGCGGGCCAACCTGTCGTCGCTGCTGATCAAGCCGACGGTCGGGGGGCGGTCCATCGTCGGGCCGGCGCTGTCGTCGGGGCAACGCGACGCGCTGGCGGCGCGGATCGAGGCGACACCGTGGCAGTGGGTCGGTCAGGAACTGCCGCAGTTCTCCTCGGCGCCGACGGACCAGATGGCGGCAGCCAGCGTCGGGATGCGGCTGTTCACCGTGTCGCAGCGCGGCGGCTACACGCCGATGGTGGGCGGGCTGGGCTACGTGCTGGCCACCGGCGATGAGGCCTATCTGTTGAAAGCTGTTGCAGCCAAGGATGTTTGGGTGCGGCCGCCGGTGCGTGCGCAGGCAGAGCTGACGGTGACGGTGGCACCGCCGGAGCGACCCACGCCGACCCCCAGCGGCACCCGCGGCATCAGCTCGCCTCGCGTGCTCTCCGACCTGTTCTGGTTGGGCCGCTACGGCGAACGCACCGAAAGCATGGCCCGATTGTTGGCCGTCACCCGCGATCGCTACCACGACTACCGCTCGCGGCCGGATACCGAAGGCAGCGAATGCGTATCGGTGCTCTTGGGCGCGCTGGGGCAGGTCACCGGCGCCGACGTTGCCGACGATCCTGCGGCCGTGCCTCGCACACTGCGGTCGCTGACCGTCGACCGGGACTGCGCGGGGTCGCTGGCCCAGTCGGTCGAACGGCTGGGGCTGGCCGCGCGGGCGGTGCGCGACCAGATGTCCAACGACACGTGGATGGTGCTCGGCGGGGTAGAGCGCACACTGGCTGCGCTGGCCGCCCAGCGCACCAACGGGCAACCCACCGACGACACCGCACTGGCGTCCGCGCACGCCCTTACCCTGGCGGGCATGCTGGCGCTCTCGGGGGTGGCCGCCGAGTCGATGGTGCGCGACGTCGACTGGACCATGACCGACATCGGCAAGCGGATCGAGCGCGGCCTGTTTGTCACCGCGTTGCTGCGCGCCACGCTGGGCCGGGCCCGCAGCCGTACCGCTGAGCAAACGATCGTGGAGTCGGTGCTGGTGGCCTGCGAGTCCTCGGTGATCTACCTTCGGCGCAACTTGGGCGCCGTTAGGGTGGCCGCTGTGGCCGAACTGGTGCTCTTCGAGGCGGAAAACCCGCGCTCGCTGGTGTATCAGCTGGAGCGGCTGCGGGCGAACTTGAAGGGGCTGCCCGGGGCGTCGGGCTCGTCGCGCCCCGAACGGCTGGTCGACGAGATCAGCACCCGGCTGCGCCGGCTGGACCCGGCTGAACTGGAAGAAATCAACGAGTCGGGGGAGCGCGCCGAGCTGGTCGACCTGCTCGACGGTATGCACAGCGGACTGCGGGAACTGTCCCGGGTCATCAGCGCCACCCAACTGTCGCTGCCCGGCGCGATGCAGCCGCTGTCCGGGCCGCCCCGTCGCCGGATGGCGCCGTGACGCCGCCTGATGGCCCGGCTTCTCCTCCGGACGATTGCCCTGGCACGCGCCGCTACCGCGTCACCCAC
>NZ_DASRBZ010000080.1:0-12887 GCF_035653355.1 Mycobacterium sp.
CGGCGCAGCTGCTGACGGCGCACGCAGAGGTGCACCGGCTATGCCGGCCGCATATGGTGCCCGCGCCCATGGCGAACAGCACGCCCGGCAACTGGACCGCGCATGTCACGATGGCCCGCCGGGTAGGGGGCGCCCAGCTGGGACGGGCGTTGCGCATCGTTGGCCGGCCATCCGAAATCGCCGGCAGCATCACCGGTTTGCGCCGCTGGGACGGCAACACGAAGGCTGAGTACCTGATCGGCTGACGGCGGCTAGCCGCCGAAAAGCAGATACAGGCCGGTGAACGTGTAGCCCACCATCACCAGCATCATGGTGAGCTGGCCGGTGAGTTGGTGACCCGTCGGCAACAGCCGAAGGGCGCGGTCGTGGGCAGCGATGACCGCCACGATGTGGCCGATGACCACGCATGTCACCTTGATGCCGGCCAATACCGATGGATGCATGGACAGCACATACGCGACATGAAGATGGGCCAGCCCGAGCAGGTTCCAGCCGCGGCCGAATGGGTCGGCGAGCGCAAAGATGGCCTGTTGACCCCGCTCGACCAGATACGACAGGTAGTGGGCGAAGATGTAGCCCACCACGATCGGGATCAACGAGTGCGCCATCTGGCCGGGCAGCGCCCGGCGCTGCTCGCGGTCGACACCGCCGGTCGCACGCGCGGCAAGCGAAAAAGTCAGCGCCACAACCGAAATGAAGACCAGCAACCCGATGCTGCGGAGCACTGACGACGACAGGGTCGGCGGCACCGCGTGGGCGGCGCGCGACAGTCGGTCGGCGAAGTTGCGCCACGTCGGTGAGGCCGAGTAGCTGTCGAATGCGGTCGAGCCAAGCAGCACCGCCAGCATCGCGACGACACCGGGCCGAACCGGCAGCGACGGCAGGTGGTCAAAAGGGTTGCCGATGACGATCTGCCCCGAGACCGCGTTGCGCCGAAACGGCGACAGCCGCGAAACCGCCATGCTGTAGACCCCGAACGGGTCGACCCGGGCGAGCCACCGCTGACCGCAGAGCCATGCCCCGGCCAGCAACACCACCACGTACACCAGCAGCCACACCTTGACCGCGGGCAGCGACGCCGAGTTGGGGCTGGCTAACTCCATCCACACGAATGCGAACAGCCCTACAGCAGCGGGGCGATATCCCCAGCTTTCCGGGTACGACATTCGCGGTCCGCGCAGACGCTCCGGGGTGATGCGCTGCAGCAGCACATACACCGTGCGTACGGGCGAGAGCACCCGCCACACCGGCCCGAACAGCAGCGACAGCGCTACCAGCCCCACCCACAGCAGCACGTAAAACGCCCCGAGCATGGCGTTGTTCGGCGTCTGCGGGCCGAACAAGCCGGCCAGCACCGCCCACACCGCGAACACCAATGCCACCCCGGCGGCCGTCGCGCGGGTGACGCGGGCGTCGACCAGCGCGGTGATCACCTCCGGCAGCGGACGTCCGGGTTTGAGTGGATCAAACCGCGGCTTCCGCCACGCGAACGCCACCAGCGCGAAGGTAAACGTCAACGCCCACGCCGCACCCACCACCGCGTAGGCGTAGGGCACCGGCAGATCGCTCGACCCGCCAAGACCGTGCGCCAGTACGTCAGCGGCGCCAGCCTTGCTCACGGGCGCACTTGGATTGTCGCGATGGTGCGGTCCAGGTGGTGTAGCTCGACTTCCACATTGCCGGGGACGTCGACCTTGAATTCGAACTTTTGGTTGGCTGCTGCGGCGATCTGGAACTTGTGATCGGGCGTGGAATGCACGTGCAGCTCGTCGGGGGCGTCACTGGTGACGTCGAAGGTGATCGGCGCGCCGGCCTTGGCCTCAAACGTGGCATTGCTCGGGGTGACTTGCCCCTTGCTGATCGTGACGTTGACCACGAGGGCGTTCGGCGGCCCGCCTTTATTCGACGAGCCGCCGCACGCGACAAGGCCGCAGATCAGCGCCGCGGCTGCGGCTATGACCAGCGCCCCGCGAATCGCTTTCGCCATCATCACGCTGCCTGTGGAGGGGAGCGATCCGCCGCTTTCATCTCCTCCGGCTGCTTCGGCGCGATGTCGCGGGCGTTGATCCGGCCGGCGCCCCACGTCAGCGCCGAGATGACCATCAGCGTGAAGATCAGCACCACGATTCCGCCCGCGGTGAACAGCCACGCCGGCACGTTCGGGTCGCGTTCGCGCTGCAGGATCGTGACCTCGAGGACGAATGGACGGGTGCTGGTGGCCAGAGCCGGTATCTCGGGCGCCGGAATGGCGTCGTCAGCCGGTGCGTAGATCGGCACCGCCGTCATCGTCCTGCCGTCCTGGACGCGCAGCAACGTCTTCCAGGTTCCCCACACCGGAACCGGCTGGGTGGACTGGTAGTGGCCGGGTCCGACCGGCTTGAGCCAGTCGATCATCAAACCGCGGTGATCACTCATCCGCCCTTGCCAAGACAGGATCGTCAGCCAGTCGGGGTGCTTACTGAGCAGGTCCGGCGGATTGACCTGCACGTCGGCCGACACCATGCGCCGCCCCGGTGGGCTGGGCACGTCGGTCAGCTTGATGGTCGCGGTGTCTTGTTTCGGCACTCGGATATGCAGTCCGTTGGCCACCGCGGCGCCGATCACCAGCACCGTGAGCGCCACGATGGTGATGCCGACCGCCCGGCCCGGCAGGCGTTGGCTGGTAAGCACCATGCCCAACATCGCGCCGCACAGTCCGGTCATCACCGCCGCCGGCACGGCCATTGCCAGGGCTTCGGGCCACAGGCTGACCGGCCACGGGTAGTGGTACACCGCGCCGATCCACAGCGACTCCAGCCAGAGCCCGATCGTGCCCACAGCCAAGCCGGAAACGGCGCCGAACAGCAGCGGGCGTCGCAGCAGCGGTGTAAGGGCCAGCAACTCGACCACCACCGCTGGACCGAGATATAGCGGGAACCAGTTGATCGGAGCTCCCAGGATCGGCCCGACCAGCACTGCGACAGCGCCGCGCAGGGCGATCGCGAACAGGGCCGCGATGATCGCCGCTCCGCGCCCCATCGTGATGCGCGCTGCGACGCACGCGACCGCGGCCGCCGCGGCGATCAGCATCGGCTGGAACACGAGCCGGAACTGTGGGACTCCAAAGTCGAATTCGATCTGCCAGACCGACATCCCGATGAACAGGCCGCCGAACGACAGGTAGCGGAGGAACTGGATGAACGGACGTTCAGGTTTTTGGTACGTACCCTCGGCCGGCGTGTCCGGCAGCTCTCGCCCGCCTTCGTATTCCAGCATCAGTGCCGCATAAATCGAGAACCCAGCGCCGCCGATCATCATCAAATGCGTTGGGCCCCAGAGGGTGACATCTTGACCGAAGATGCGATGCCAGATGTCGTCGAGCGGGAAACCCAACAAGGCGTAGAGCCCGCACCCGGCCATCAGCACACCGCCCACCGGTGCGTACCAGTCGCGGGTGATGCGCACCGCTGCGGGACCAGGCCGGTCGAACGGCATCACCACCGCGATCATGCCCGCCAGGAAGATGCCGAACAGGCCGATCACGATGAAGTAGTGCGCAGGGTTGGCCAGCGGGCCGGGATCGCGGCCATTGCCGATGTGCCAGCTGACGTCCCAGATAAAGCCGAACAGGGCGCAGATGATCGAGGTGGTGAACACCAGCACCGGCAGTGCTACCCACGCAGGACGGTTGAATTTTTCACCCAGCCGCTCGCCGGCCCGGGCCAACCAGTTGATCCGGTGCGTGCGGTGCGCATACCCGATCCACAGCATCAATGCGACTATCACCGCCGCGGCGATAGTCAGGCCAATCACTTGGTTGAGCCCGGCACCACGCGCCGGCGCTTCCGCAATAACCGCTGAGCCCACCGTCATCGCCTCCCAACCGCACTGGGCCGCCCGAGAGCCTGACCGCCGAGCGGCGACTTACTCCACGGTAGGTTACCGATCCGTTGCGAGCTCAAACACGAAATTTGCCGAACCAAGCGATGTTCATTCCGACTTCTCGCTCACTTTGGTCGGGTTGTCCTGATCTGCGCTACGCCTGTCGCGTATCGCGACATACAGCACCACGCCCACGACGATCACCGCCGGCAAAAACGCGGGGCCTGCCAGCAAGACCCAGTGATGTGCGACGTATTCCACGCGCAACTGGCTTATGGCGTCCATTGATCGGTCGATACAGGTGAACGTACCCGGCTGGCTGCCATCTCATGCATGGGCCGGCGCGCGTTTGTGCGGTGGCGCGCCCGTACCCTAACGTGAACACCGTTTCTGCCGGGCTGGTGCGAGCCCGGCGCGTTTTGTGTGCCAACACGAGGGAGTACCGGGTGACTCAGGCGGCAACTCGGCCCACCACCGACATTCTGGCGGTGGCTCGCCAGCAGGTGCTGCAGCGCGGTGAGGGACTGGGCCAAGACCAGGTGCTGCGGGTATTGCAGCTGCCCGACGACCGGCTCGAGGAACTGCTGGCCCTGGCCCATGAGGTTCGAATGGCCTGGTGCGGGCCCGACGTCGAGGTCGAAGGCATCATCAGCCTGAAAACTGGTGGCTGCCCGGAAGATTGCCACTTCTGTTCACAGTCCGGGCTTTTCGCTTCGCCGGTGCGCAGTGCCTGGCTCGACATTCCGAGCCTGGTAGAAGCGGCCAAGCAGACGGCGAAGACGGGCGCCACCGAGTTCTGCATTGTGGCCGCGGTGCGCGGCCCCGACGACCGGCTGATGGCACAGGTCGCCGGGGGAATCGAAGCGATCCGCAATGAAGTCGACATCCATATCGCCTGTTCGTTGGGAATGCTCAGCGCCGAACAGGTCGAGCAGCTGGCGGCGATGGGGGTACATCGCTACAACCACAACCTCGAAACCGCCCGCTCGTTTTTCCCGAACGTCGTGACCACCCACACCTGGGAAGAGCGGTGGGACACCTTGTCGATGGTGCGCGAGGCCGGGATGGAGGTCTGCTGCGGCGGCATCCTGGGCATGGGGGAGACGCTGGAGCAGCGGGCCGAATTCGCCGCCGAGCTCGCGGAACTCGGTCCGGACGAGGTGCCGCTGAACTTTTTAAATCCGCGGCCGGGCACCCCGTTTGGCGACCTGGAGGTGCTGCCGGCCAGTGAAGCACTCAAGGCGGTGGCCGCCTTCCGGCTGGCGCTGCCTCGCACGATGCTGCGGTTTGCCGGTGGCCGCGAGATCACTCTCGGCGACCTCGGTGCCAAGCGGGGCATGCTGGGCGGCATCAACGCGGTGATCGTCGGCAACTACCTGACCACGCTGGGCCGGCCGGCCGAAGCCGACCTGCAACTGCTCGACGATCTCCAGATGCCGATCAAGGCGCTCAACGCGAGCCTGTAGATACTAGAGGTCAATGGTTCGCGATCTGCCCGCTCCGGTCGGCGCGGGCGTCTACAACGTCTACACCGGGGACCCCGCGGGCACCTCGGTGCCGCCGACGGCAGCCCAACTGGGACTGGAGCCGCCCCGATTCTGCGCCGAATGCGGCCGCCGGATGGTGGTGCAAGTCCGGCCCGACGGTTGGTGGGCGAAGTGTTCACGGCACGGCCGGGTGGACTCCGCCGACCTGGACGTGCAGCGATGACCGACCCGCGGCCCTGCGACGCCCCTCGCACGTCGCGGCGGCGGGCGATCGCGGTTGCGGTGTCGGGCCTCGTGGCGACCGGCGTGGTGATCGGCGGGCTGTGGTCGTGGATCGCCCCGAGCATCCACGGTGTCGTGGCACTAACCCACGAAGGTGATCGGGTGCTCGATTACCTCGGCAACGAAGCCGACCACTTCTTTGTCGCCGCGTTTCTGATGCTGGGGCTGTTGACCGTGGTTGCGGTGGTGGCTGCGGTCCTGGTGTGGCAATGGCAGGCGCACCGTGGACCGGCAATGGTGGCCGGGTTGTCGATTGGCATGGTCGGCGCCGCCGCGGCCGCGACGGCGCTGGGTGCGCTGCTGGTGCATGCCCGCTACGGCGTCGTGGACATCGATCGCGCCCCGGTGACGCCCCAGCACCGCGTGCACTACTTCACCGAGGCGCCGCCGCTGTTCTTCGGTCACGGCCTGCTGCAGATCGGCTGTACGCTGCTGTTGCCGGCCGCGACGGCAGCACTCGTGTATGCCCTGCTCGTCGCGTCGGCAACGCGTGACGACCTGGGTGGCTATCCGGCCGTGGAGTCACCGGAAGCGCCGACGGCGGTCACGACGTCGTCGGGCGGCGCGGGGCACGATGGCTCGGCTTCTTGCTCGTAAGCTGCGCTTACTCGCCGTCGCCTACGCGCGTCATAGCTACAGCGGGCGGCGGTGTACCGGCCTGCCGGTGATGACCTTCGCGGCGATCTTGCCCAGCCTGGCCATGCCGACGTAGGTGGCCGGATTGAAGATGGTTGGCCACGTGGTGCGGATCACGTGGTCGCTCAGCGGTCGACGAGCGAAGCGGTCCTGCAGCCAGCGCAGCGTCATCGGCGCCGACATCGGATGCAGCAGCAGGTGTTCGTTGAAGGCATCGCGGTGGTAGGTGACATCGGCCCCACCACCGGAATAGGCGTCGGCCAGGGCGTCGATGTCGTCGACGGCGATCAGGTAGTCGTGTACCGCCTGAACGATCAGGACCGGGGGTGTCGGCACCGTTTTGCCCAGCTTGATGTTGTCGAACACATATTGGACTTCCGGCATCCCGAGGATCTCGTCGAGCGGCCGGTCGAGATATCTGCCGACGTTTTTGCCCGCCATCCGGATGACCGCGCCGACCGTCGTCATGTCCTCGAGTTCGCACAGCAAGGTGCGGCCCTCTTCGTTGGTGTGCTCCTTGATCACCCGGTCCAGATCGGGGTAGACGTGCGCCAGCGCGGCGATCACCAGGGTCGGCAGTCCGGCAAGGAAGCCGCCGTTGAGCCGGCGGAAAGTGTGGCCAAGATCGCCGACGGGCGATCCCAGCACCGCGCCGACGATGTCGAGCTCGGGCGCGTAGTCAGCGCAAAGTTCGGCGGCCCACGCGGTGGCCAGCCCGCCGCCCGAGTAGCCCCACAAGGCCACCGGCGCCGACGTCGACAACCCGAGGCGCTCCGAGCCGAGGGCGGCGCGCACGCCGTCGAGAATGCAGTAGCCAGGCTGGTAAGGGGCGCCCCACGTCCCGTGGCGGCCTTCGTGGTCTGGCACCGACACCGCCCACCCCTCGGCGAGGGCGGCGTTGATCAGCAAAAACTCCAACGGCGCCAACGCGCCGATCGCCTTGGCGTAGCGCCGCAGCGCGTAAGACGGGAAACAGCGGGACGCCACCGCGTCGATCGCGCACTGATACGACAGCAGCGGGCAGGGCTGCCCCGGCGCAACCTCCCGGGGAGCGATCACCGTGGTGACCGTGGCCTCCGGTTTGCCGTTCATGTCGGTCGTCCGGTACAGCAGCTGGGTGGCAACGGTGCGTTGCGGTACCAGGCCCAAAAACGCCAGCTCGACATCGCGGGAGCGCAACACGGTGCCCGGCAGCGCGTGCTCAAAGCCGGGCGGCGGCTGGTAGAACGGATCCTCTGACGGCAGCAGCGGGCGGGCCTTGCGGCGCAGCTCTTCGTGCGGCGGCCGGGCGATCCATTCGGCGCCGGTTGTGGTTGCGAGGCTGGCTGGGTCCATCGGGTAATTGTTACTTAAGAGTCCTTTAAGAATCCAGTCGCCCCGCCGTCTCGCGGTGTGGCGCCTGTCACGGCCTTACGTGGGCGGCCGAAGCGCAGCGAACTCGTCGGTGACCCGCAGCTGCAAATCGGTGAACCGGTACAGCGCGGGCGGACGGCCCCCGCTGCGGCCCGACTGCGCGATGGTGCCGGTCTGGGTGATGACGCCGCGGCGGGCCAGCACCCGCTGCAGATTCGTGGTGTCTACCTGGTAGCCCAGTGCGGCACCGTAGATGTCCCGCAGCGTGGACAGCGCGAATTCCTTTGGGGCTAAAGCAAATCCGATGTTGGTGTATGACATCTTGGCGATCAGCCGCGTCCGCGCGTGGGCCACCATCGGGCCGTGGTCGAACGCCATCGGCGGCAGCGCGGTCACCGGATGCCAGCGGGTGTCGGGCGGCAGCTCCGGGGTGGCGGGGGAGGGCACCAGTCCCAGAAACGTCGACGCGATCACGCGATCACCCGGCACCCGGTGGGGATCGGAGAACACCGCCAGCTGCTCCAGATGCGCGAGCTCGCGCAGATCGACCTTCTCGGCCAGTTGCCGCCGAACCGAGGTCGTCAAGTCTTCGTCGTGGCGTAGCCGCCCGCCGGGCAGTGCCCACGCGCCCAGCTGCGGCTCACGTGCCCGCTGCCACAACAGCACACTGAGCTGCGGTTTCTCGCTGCCACAGGGCCTTTCGGGACCCCGAACCTGGAACACGACGGCGAGAACCTCGTGGCCGGTGCTACCATGAACCACGTTTTCGATTGTAAGTCGAAAACCCCCCCAGGGCGAAAGGAACGGCCATGACGGTCCTGAATCGCACGGACACGCTGGCAGATGACTTGGCTGCCCGCATCGTCGAGTCACCGGCTGGCTTTACCGGTGTCGACGGTGACGAACAGTGGGCGGCGGAGATTCGGCGGCTGGCGCAGCTTCGCAACGCCACAATCCTGGCGCACAACTACCAGCTGCCGGCCATTCAGGATGTCGCCGACCATGTGGGCGACTCGCTGGCGCTGTCGCGGGTGGCGGCCGACGCGCCTGAAGACACCATCGTCTTCTGCGGTGTGCACTTCATGGCCGAGACCGCCAAAATCCTGAGCCCGCAGAAGACCGTGCTGATTCCCGATCAGCGGGCGGGCTGCTCGCTGGCCGACTCGATCACCCCGGAGGAACTCCAGGCCTGGAAGGACGAGCACCCCGGCGCTGTGGTGGTGTCCTACGTCAACACCACCGCCGCGGTGAAGGCGCTCACCGACATCTGCTGCACCTCATCGAATGCCGTCGACGTGGTCAACTCCATTGACCCGGACCGCGAGGTGTTGTTCTGCCCCGACCAATTCCTCGGGGCGCACGTGCGCCGCATGACCGGCCGCACGAACCTGCACGTGTGGGCCGGCGAATGCCACGTACACGCCGGTATCAACGGCGACGAGCTCGCCGGTCAGGCCCGCAGCCACCCCGACGCCGAACTGTTCGTTCACCCCGAATGTGGTTGCGCCACTTCGGCTTTGTATCTCGCCGGAGAGGGCGCGTTCCCGCCGGAGCGGGTGAAGATCTTGTCCACCGGCGGCATGCTGGACGCCGCCCGCGCCACCCCTGCCCGTCAGGTGCTGGTGGCCACCGAGGTCGGCATGCTGTATCAGCTGCGGCGGGCTGCGCCCGGCGTCGACTTCCAGGCTGTCAACGACCGCGCATCGTGCAGGTACATGAAGATGATCACCCCCGCGGCGCTGTTGCGCTGCCTGCTCGACGGCGCCGACGAAGTCGACGTTGACCCCGACACGTCGCGGCTGGCACGGCGCAGCGTGCAGCGGATGATCGAGATCGGCCAGCCCGGCGGCGGCGAATGACCACAACTCCGGCTTGGCAGCAGTCGGCCGACGTCGTCGTGATCGGCACCGGCGTCGGCGGACTGGCTGCCGCGCTGGCCGCCCATCGCGCCGGCCGCCGCGTGATGGTGCTCAGCAAGGCGCACCAGAAAAGCGGGGTGACCGCCACCCACTACGCCCAAGGGGGGATCGCGGTGGTGCTGCCCGACAGCGCCGACTCGGTGGACGCTCACGTTGCCGACACGCTTGCCGCGGGCGGGGGCCTGTGCGACCCCGAGGCGGTGCGTTCCATCGTCGCCGACGGCTATCGCGCGGTGGCCGAATTGGCAAGCAACGGAGCGCAATTCGACGAAGCCCTCTCCGGCAGGTGGGCGGTGACCCGAGAAGGCGGGCATTCGCGGCGCCGGGTGGTGCACGCCGGCGGGGATGCCACCGGCGCCGAGGTTCAGCGGGTGCTCGACAATGCCGCTGCCGCTTTGGATATCCGCACCGAGCACACGGCCGTACGGGTGTTGCACGACGACGCCGCGGTGACCGGGGTATCGGTGCTCAATGCCGACGGACTCGGCGTCGTGCATGCGCCGTCGGTGATCTTGGCCACCGGCGGTCTCGGGCACCTCTACAGCGCGACCACGAATCCCGATGGCTCCACCGGCGACGGGATCGCGCTGGCGCTGTGGGCCGGTGTCGCGGTCAGCGATATCGAGTTCATCCAGTTTCACCCCACCATGCTGTACGACGGGCATGCCGGAGGACGCCGACCGCTGGTCACTGAGGCCATCCGCGGTGAGGGCGCCACATTGGTTGACGCCCAGGGTCATTCGGTGATGGCTGGCGTGCATCCGATGGGCGATCTGGCACCCCGGGACGTGGTGGCGGCCGCCATCGACGCGCGACTGAAGGCAACCCATGATCCGTGTGTCTACCTAGATGCACGCGGGATCGCGGGCTTCGAGTCGCGATTTCCGACCGTCACAGCGGCCTGCCGGGCGGTCGGCATTGATCCTGTGCGCGAACCCATCCCGGTGATTCCGGGCGCGCACTACAGCTGCGGCGGCGTCGTCACGGATGTCGACGGAAGCACCGAGTTGCCTGGGCTGTTCGCCGCCGGAGAGGTGGCCAGGACCGGGATGCACGGCGCCAACAGGTTGGCGTCCAACAGCCTGCTGGAGGGCCTCGTTGTCGGCGGACGCGCTGGACGTGCTGCGGCGGCCCACGCAGCGGCCGTCGGACATTCGCACGCAAGATTGGCTGAGCCCGTCGACGATCGGGCGCTGGAGCGTGGAGAGCTGCAGCCGGCAATGACCCGCGATGCGTCCGTGGTCCGGGACGCCGGCGGGCTGCGCCGGTTGATCGACACGCTGTCAGCGGCGGCGCCGCGCCGCACGGCCCACCGTGCCGACGTCGAAGACGTGGCGTTGACCCTGACCGCTCGAGCCGTCGCCGCCGCCGCGCTTGCCCGCGACGAGAGCCGGGGCTGTCATACGCGCGCCGACTACCCGCACGCCGCCGCGGAGCAGGCCCGCAGCAGTGTGGTTCGGCTGGCCGAAGACGAAGCCACGGTCCACGTCGAGGCGCTGGCGGCGGTGTGCTGATGGCGCTCTCGGACTGCGAGCTGGCCGAGGCTCGGGTCACGATCGCCCGCGCCCTCGACGAGGATCTGCGGTACGGCCCGGACGTCACGACGGTGGCAACTGTGCCGGCCGAGGCGGTGACGACCGCGTCGCTAGTGCCCCGGGAAACGGGGGTGCTCGCCGGACTGGACGTTGCGCTTCTGGTGCTCGACGAAGTGCTTGGCGGCCAGTACCGGGTACTCGACCGCGTCGACGACGGCGCCCGGCTGCAGCCGGGCTCGGCACTGTTGACGCTTGAGGCGGCCACCCGCGGACTGCTGACCGCGGAGCGCACCATGCTGAATCTGCTCTGCCACCTGTCGGGCATCGCCACCGCGACAGCGGCGTGGGCCGATGCCGTGCAGGGCACCAAGGCGCAGATCCGGGATACCCGCAAGACGCTGCCCGGCCTGCGGGCGCTGCAGAAGTACGCGGTGCGCGTCGGCGGGGGCGTCAACCATCGGATGGGCCTGGGTGATGCGGCATTGATCAAGGACAACCACGTCGCCGCGGCCGGTTCGGTGGTCGCAGCGCTGCGGGCGGTGCGCGAGGCCGCACCGGAGCTGCGGTGCGAGGTGGAAGTCGATTCGCTGGAACAACTCGATGAGGTGCTGGAGGAGAAGCCGGAGTTGGTGCTGCTGGACAACTTCCCGATGTGGCAGACGCAGATCGCGGTGCAGCGCCGCGACGCGCGGGCTCCGGCAACCAAACTCGAATCCTCGGGCGGACTGACCCTCGATAACGCTGCGGCGTACGCCGGTACGGGCGTGGATTACCTGGCCATCGGTGCGCTGACCCACTCGGCGCGGGTGGTGGACATCGGCCTGGATATGTGAGGCCGGACGTCGCGACACGTAAACCTCTGCGCGGACACGCCCCCGCGGAGCGTCGCAATAGTTTAAGTCTGGGCGAGACTGCGTAGTTCCTGACGCAGCACGGCCGGGGTAGAGCCGACATGCTGACGCACTACGCGGGTGAAATGCGCCTGGTCGGCGAAGCCGAGCGAGGCAGCGACGTCCGCCAGTGCGGCCGTCTTGCCTTGCAGCAGCTCGAGGGCCCGTCCCACCCTTACGCGATTGCGATACCTGGTCAGCGAAACGCCCAGTTCTCGGGGGAATGCCCTGCTCAACCGGTAGGGCGACGTGCCAAGCAGCTCTGCGAGCGCAAATAGCCCGCGCGCCGCCGGATGGTCATCGTGGATCGCCGCCCGAGCCCGCTCCACGAGTCGCTGATCAGCGGGCGCTGGCCGGTCGTCCACCGGTATGCGGCGCTCGGCCGCGACGCGCAGCGCGGCTGCAACCAGACCCAGCAGTTCCTCGGCCACCAAGTAGTCAATGTCAGCCTGTCTGGCTCTCAGCAGCCGCCGGTGCGCGAGATCCATCCGCGCGTCGATATACACCGTCGAGCGAATGCGGCCGGGCTCGCCGACGAGTTGCCACCATGACGCGTCGCTCAGTTGAACGGAAGTACACCGGTCGCCGCCATGAGGGTGCGCGAAGTGCTCCTCGTCGCCGGGCATACTCACGTATCCGACGGTCGGGTCGAGATCCACCGGGCCGTTGGCTGCCCGCCGTCGAAATCGGCCCGCCCGGACCAGCACAAGCCGTGCGTGCACCGCTCGCTCGTCCGGCAACCAGCCAGAACAATCCGGTCGGCAGGTCACCGCGTGCAAGCTGAACTGCGGCCGGACGGCGAGAGTGACCGCTGACAGCACGGCGCGAGCGTAGCCCGCGGCTACGACAACTACCCGCAAGAATCGTCAAGACCCCGCCGCGACCGGCGGGCACGCTGCCGGTATGGCGTCCATACACATAGAG
>NZ_DASRBZ010000081.1:0-5653 GCF_035653355.1 Mycobacterium sp.
GTGGCGACCCGCTGCGCCCGGCTCCGCCGCGCTTGCGATCGCCACTGGGTTGGATTGTGGCGACCCGCTGCGCCCAGCTCCGCCGCGCTTGCGATCGCCACTAATGTGGGCTGGTGCCTTCTCACTATGACGTCGTCGTTCTCGGAGCCGGCCCCGGCGGCTACGTCGCCGCCATTCGCGCCGCCCAACTGGGGTTGAACACCGCAGTCGTCGAGCCGAAGTACTGGGGCGGGGTGTGCCTCAACGTCGGCTGCATCCCGTCCAAGGCATTGCTGCGCAACGCCGAACTGGTGCACATCTTCACCCGCGACGCCAAGACCTTCGGGATCAGCGGCGACGCGACCTTCGATTACGGCATCGCCTTCGACCGCAGCCGCAAGGTGGCCGAGGGCCGCGTCGCCGGTGTGCACTTCTTGATGAAGAAGAACAGGATCACCGAAGTCCACGGCTACGGCAGCTTCACCGACGCCAACACGTTATCGGTCGATCTCAACGATGGCGGTACCGAAACGGTCACCTTCGACAACGCGATCATCGCAACCGGCAGCAGCACCCGGCTCGTTCCGGGTACGTCGCTCTCCCAGAACGTCGTCACCTACGAAGAGCTGATCATGACGCGGGAGCTGCCCAAGTCGATCGTCATCGCCGGCGCCGGCGCGATCGGCATGGAGTTCGGCTACGTGCTGTCCAACTACGGCGTCGACGTCACGATCGTCGAGTTCCTGCCGCGGGCGCTGCCCAACGAGGACGCCGACGTGTCGAAGGAAATCGAGAAGCAGTTCAAGAAACTGGGCGTCAAGATTCTCACCGGCACCAAGGTCGAGGCTGTCGACGACAACGGCAGCGAGGTGACCGTCACGGTCAGCAAGGACGGTCAGTCCCAACAGCTGAGGGCCGAAAAAGTGTTGCAGGCCATCGGTTTTGCGCCCAACGTCGAGGGCTACGGATTGGACAAGGCCGGGGTGGCGCTGACCGATCGCAAGGCTATCGGCATCGACGACTACATGCGCACCAACGTGGGCCACATCTATGCGATCGGCGATGTCACCGGACTGTTGCAGCTGGCGCATGTCGCCGAAGCACAAGGTGTGGTGGCAGCCGAAACCATCGGCGGCGCAGAGACTTTGCCGCTCGGCGACTACCGCATGCTGCCGCGCGCGACGTTCTGCCAACCGCAGGTCGCGAGCTTCGGACTGACCGAACAGCAAGCCCGCGATGAGGGGTACGACGTCAAGGTCGCTAAGTTCCCGTTCACCGCCAACGGAAAAGCGCACGGTTTGGGCGACGCCAGCGGGTTTGTCAAGCTGGTCGCCGACGCCAAGTATGGCGAGCTGCTGGGCGGCCACCTGATTGGTCATGACGTCTCCGAGCTGCTGCCCGAGCTCACCTTGGCGCAGAAGTGGGACCTGACCGCAAATGAGTTAGCGCGCAACGTCCACACCCACCCGACAATGTCGGAGGCGCTGCAGGAATGCTTCCACGGTCTGGTCGGCCACATGATCAACTTCTGATGCTTTTTGGCGGCAGCTCAAATCGCGGCGCGACGATTATCGGTGTCGTCGCCGGAGTGATCATCGGCTATATCGCGTGGCTGCTGGCGATTTCGATCGGAGCTGCCACCACGACGGTAAGCCGGTGGAGCCTGGTGGTGTTGATTTTGTCGCTGGTGCTGGCCGCCTGCGCCGGATGGTGGGGATGGCGGCTGCGCGAGCGGCGAAATTACCCCTGGGCGGCGTTCGCGTTTGCGCTGCCGGTTCTGCCCGTCGTGTTGACGTTGGGTGTGCTGAGCGCCACCTACCTGTGATCCGGGTGATCCAGCGGAAGCTCGAGGGCAGACATCGTCGCGGCCAGCCCGTCGTATTGGCCTGCCAGCATGCAGAATTCGATCAATTGCCGGCGATCCAGATAACCGGATAGCTCCTGCCACGTCTCCTCGCTGATCGAGCGGTCGAGGACGAACTCGTCGGTGGCCTTCAGCAGCGCCTGCTGGCGGGCGGTGAGCCGGTCGGACGCCGCAGGCCAGTCGAAGATCGCCTCTTGCGTCTGTTCATTCAGCCCGCGGCGGCGCGCCATCCGGCGGTGATGCTGCAGCTCGTATTCGCAGGAACGCAGATGCGCGACGCGCAGGATCACCAGCTCGGTGTCGGCGGCCGGGAGCCGGCCCCGCAACAAGGCACCCGAATACGGCAGCCACAGCCAAAACAGCCGCTTGTGCTGACCCAGCGTGGTGAACAGATGCATTTCCGGAGCGCTGACGGTGCGCGCGCCGAATTTGGCTAGGACCCAGTTGATTAGCCCGAGGTCGCGCACACCTCCCGACGGGATGCGGCCCACTTGCGCGGTCATGCCGGTTTCACCAGATAGGGCGACACCGTGCTGCGATGTTCGTCGAGATCGAGTGCGCGGCCCAGCGCGGGGAAGGCCCGCTGCGGACAGTTGTCGCGTTCGCAGACCCGGCAGCCCGCGCCGATCGGTGTGGCTGAAATATTCGGGTCGCCCGACAAGTCCAGTCCTTCCGAGTAGACGAGCCGGTGGGCGTGCCGAAGCTCGCAGCCCAGGCCGATCGCGAACGTTTTACCCGGCTGACCATACCGTGAGGCCCGTCGCTCCACGGTGCGGGCCACCCACATGTAGTTGCGGCCGTCGGGCATCTGAGCGATCTGCACCAAGATCTTGCCCGGGTTGGCGAACGTTTCGTAGACGTTCCACAGCGGGCAGGTGCCGCCGCTGGAGGAGAAGTGAAACCCAGTGGCCGACTGGCGTTTTGACATGTTCCCGGCCCGGTCGACGCGGACGAACGAGAACGGCACCCCGCGCATCGAGGGCCGCTGCAGGGTCGAAAGCCGGTGGCAGACGGTCTCGTAGCTGACGCCGTAGAACGCCGAGAGCCGTTCGATGTCGTAGCGGAAGTTCTCGGTGACGTCGTGAAACTGCCGATACGGCAACACCGCCGCGGCCGCGAAGTAATTGGCCAGGCCGAGCCGGGCCAGCTTGCGGGATTCTTCGGAGGTGAACTTGCCTTCCTCGACCATGCTGTCGATCAGGTCCCCGAATTCCAGGTAGGCCAGCTCGGCGGCCATCTTGAACACCTGCTGCCCAGGTGAGAGGTGGGTGCTGATCTCCAGGGTTTTGGTCTCGGGGTCGAAGCGGTGCAACACGGTTTTGCCGAGGTCGATGCGCTTGTTGATGTGCACGCCGTGCACATCGGTGAGCCGACGAGCCAGCTCGCGGCCCAGATCGCCGCGGTGCATGCGCATCCGGATCGTCAGGTCTTCGGCGGCGGTGTCGAGCTCGTGCAAGTAGTTCTGGCGCTGGTAGAAGTAGTCGCGCACCTCTTCGTGCGGCATGGTGATCGCCCCACTGCCGCTGCCGTCGAAGTAGCGCCCCTCGGTAGCAGCCGCCAGTTGGGCGGTGGTGATGCGGTAGCGCCGGTGCAGGTTCACCATGGCGCGGGCCAGCTTCGGGTGGTCGCCGACCATTTCGGCGACTTCGGTCATGTCGACGTCGACATCCAGGTCGCGGTCCATCGTCACTTCGCGCAGCTCGGCGACGAGCCGGGTGTCGTCCTGGGAGGCGAAGAACGTCGCGTCCACGCCGAAGACCTCGGTGATCCGCAGCAGCACCGCCACGGTCAGCGGCCGCACGTCGTGCTCGATCTGGTTGAGGTAACTCGGCGAGATCTCTAGCATCTGCGCCAGCGCGGCCTGGCTGAACCCGCGCTCGTTACGCAGCTGGCGGACCCGCGAGCCGACGAACGTCTTGGTCACGCGGCCAGCGTACCCGGGTTGCGAAGGTGAGGTTTGCAGGCTTGGCACGCCCGCGTCGATTGGCTCCCCAGCTAGCTCATTTGGCATGATTCGCAGGAAGTCCGCAGGGGGAGCAACAGGGGAGAGCAGCGTTGAGCCTCGACAAAGTGATGATGCCGGTGCCCGACGGCCACCCCGACGTCTTCGAACGGGAGTGGCCGCTGCGGGTCGCCGACATCGACCGCGAGGGGCGACTGCGCTTCGATGCGGCCACCCGCCACATCCAGGACATTGGGCAAGACCACTTGCGCGAGTTGGGTTTCGAAGAGACCCACCCGCTGTGGATCGTGCGCCGCACCATGGTCGACTTGATCCGTCCGATCATGTTCCAGGACCTGCTGCGGCTGCGGCGCTGGTGCTCCGGCACCTCGAACCGGTGGTGTGAGATGCGGGTGCGCATCGACGGGCGCAAGGGCGGCCTGATGGAGTCCGAGGCGTTCTGGATCAACATCAACCGGGAAACGCAGGGGCCAGCGCGGATCGCCGACGACTTCCTGGCCGGCCTGCGCCGCACGACCGACATCGACAGGCTGCGCTGGAAGGCCTACCTGAACGCGGGAAGCCGAGAAGACGCGCTGGAAATCCACGAGTTCCCGGTACGGGTCACCGATATCGACCTCTTCGACCACATGAACAACTCGGTGTACTGGAGCGTCATCGAGGACTACCTGGCGTCGCACCCCGACATGCTGAAGGCGCCGCTGCGGGTGACCATCGAACACGAGGCGCCGGTCGCCCTGGGCGACAAGCTGGAGATCATCTCCCACGTGCATCCACCGGGTTCGACCGACCGATTTGGTCCTGGACTGACCGATCGCACTGTTACAACGCTCACATATGCCGTCGGCGACGAGGTCAAAGCGGTCGCGTCGATCTTCCCGCTGTAGCCGGTCGGCAGAATCCAACTTCACCTACAACAAGTGGGTTGACCTGCGGTTTAGGGTTACTGGCCGGTAGCTACTGAAACGGTTCAGTAGTTTGTTGCATTCGCAAGATTTGCAAATCCCGGCTCTGTTATGGCCAAAGTTGGCAACTGCAAGCGGTGGACCTGCGGAGCTAAGCTGTGCCATCGTCGGCTTAGCACGCCGAGGAGCTCGCTGGGGGGTTAGCAATCCTGGGAACGCCAGGGACCGCCAGCGATGAAAACAGAAGAAGGAGCACGTCACTGATGTCTACCGTTGGCACGCCCAAGAGCGCGGAGCAGATCCAGCACGACTGGGACACCAATCCGCGTTGGAAGGACGTCACCCGCAGTTACACCGCTGCCGATGTGGTGGCTTTGCAGGGCACCGTGGTCGAGGAGCACACGCTGGCTCGTCGTGGTGCCGAGGTGCTGTGGAGCCAGTTGCACGACCTGGAGTGGGTCAATGCGCTGGGTGCATTGACCGGCAACCAGGCCGTGCAGCAGGTGCGGGCAGGTCTGAAGGCCATCTACCTCTCCGGCTGGCAGGTGGCTGGCGACGCCAACCTCGCCGCGCAGACCTATCCCGACCAGAGCCTCTACCCGGCCAACTCGGTGCCGCAGGTGGTGCGCCGGATCAACAACGCGCTGCAGCGTGCCGACCAGATCGCCAAGGTCGAGGGCGACAAGTCGGTGGAGAACTGGCTGGCGCCGATCGTCGCCGACGCCGAGGCCGGCTTCGGCGGTGCGCTCAACGTCTACGAGCTGCAAAAGGCGATGATCGCCGCCGGCGCGGCGGGCACCCACTGGGAAGACCAGCTGGCGTCGGAGAAGAAGTGCGGCCACTTGGGCGGCAAGGTGCTGATCCCGACCCAGCAGCACATCCGCACGTTGACGTCGGCTCGGCTAGCTGCGGACGTGTGCGACGTGCCGACCGTGATCATCG
>NZ_DASRBZ010000082.1:0-6942 GCF_035653355.1 Mycobacterium sp.
GTACTATCGTCCTAAGCGGTTGCGGCACTGATCGTTTCGTGGGATATGGGCCCAGAATCGCGGCACCATAGAATCTGCGGAGTAGCCGGCGCGCGACCGCGTTGACTTCGTCGACGGTGACGTCGTCGAGCTCTTGCAACGTTCGTTCGATGCTGCGGTGCTCACCGTAGTTCAGCTCGCTGCGGCCGATGCGGTTCATCCGCGAACCGGAATCCTCTAGCCCGAGCACCAGCCCGCCGCGCAACGACCCCTTGGCGATCCGGCATTCGGTCTCGGTAATGCCGTCGCGCGCCACCGATTCGAGTACGTCGCAGGTCACCCGCGCCACCTCGGGGAACCGCTCGGGCAGGCAGGCGGCATAGACGGACAGTGCTCCACTGTCGGCGAAGATGTCTAGCGACGAGTAGACGGAGTAAGCGAGCCCGCGGGTTTCGCGAACCTGTTGGAACAGCCGCGAACTCAAGCCGCCGCCAAGCGCGGTGTGCAGCACCGACAGCGCCCAGCGATGCCGCCAATGCCGGCCTGGTGTGCGCACGCCCAGACACACATGGGTTTGTTCGGCGTCCCGGTTGGCAACCGCCAAGCGCGGGCGCCCGGTCACCCGGCTGGTGCCTTTGCGCGGTGCCATCGGCCGGCGTCCACGGATCAGCCGCGGTCCGAAATGCTCGCGTACCAACGCCACGACCTCGTCGTGGTCGACATTGCCGGCCACCGCGACCACCATCCGCTCGGGTGTGTAGCGCCGCAGGTGAAACGAGCGCAGCTGAGCGCGCGTCATCGCCGACACCGATTGCACCGTACCGATCACGGGTCGACCGACCGGGTGGTCGCCGAACAAGGCACCGAGGAATAGGTCGGCCAGCGTGTCCTCGGGATCGTCGTCGCGCATCGCGATTTCCTCGAGCACGACATCGCGCTCCAGCTCGACGTCCTCGGCGGCGCAGCGGCCGTTGAGCACCACATCAGAAACCAGCTCAATCGCCAGCTCCAGATCGGTGTCGAGCACGTGCGCGTAGTAGCAGGTGTGCTCCTTGGCGGTGAACGCGTTCAGCTCACCACCGACAGCGTCCATCTCCTGCGCAATCTCCACCGCCGTGCGGCTCGGAGTCGACTTGAACAGCAAGTGCTCCAGGAAGTGCGCGGCCCCGGCGACGGTGGCTCCCTCGTCACGCGAGCCGACGCCGACCCACACCCCCACGGACGCGGACCGCACCGCGGGCAGGTATTCGGTCACCACGCGCAGACCGCCGGGCAGTGTGGTGCGCCGTAGCGCGGCTGACAGCTCGCCGCTGTGCTGGCCGCGGCGCAGGGCGCCCGCCTTAACTGGTGGCCGTCGCGGCATCGGTTTCCGTCGGCGACGATGCGGGCCGGTCACCGGCCCGCTGAGGAGCCGACGCATCGGGAGAGGCGGCCCCAGAACTGGCAGCGGTCTCGTCGTCGCTGAGCGGGATCAACGAAATCTTGCCCCGCTTGTCGATGTCGGCGATCTCCACTCGCAGCTTGTCGCCCACGTTCAGGACGTCCTCGACCCGGGCGATGCGCTTGCCCTTGCCGAGCTTGGAGATATGCACCAGTCCGTCACGCCCGGGCAGCAACGAAACAAACGCGCCGAAATCCGTTGTCTTGACCACGGTTCCGAGGAACCGCTCGCCGACCTTGGGCAGCTGCGGGTTGGCGATCGCGTTGATGCGCTCGATCGCGGCCTCCGCGGACGGCCCATCGGTGGCGCCGACATATACGGTGCCGTCGTCTTCTATGGAGATCTGTGCGCCGGTTTCCTCGGTGATCGCGTTGATGATTTTGCCCTTGGGCCCGATCACCTCGCCGATCTTGTCGACCGGCACTTTGATCGTGGTGACGCGTGGTGCGTACGGGCTCATCTCGTCGGGCCGGTCGATGGCCTCGGCCATGACCTCCAAGATGGTCAACCGGGCGTCGCGAGCCTGGGAAAGCGCACCGGCGAGCACCTGTGACGGAATCCCGTCGAGCTTGGTGTCCAATTGCAGCGCAGTGACGAAGTCGCGGGTGCCGGCGACCTTGAAGTCCATGTCGCCGAAAGCGTCTTCGGCACCGAGGATGTCGGTCAGCGTGACGAAGCGGCGCTCGGTGCGGCCGTCAACCTCGACGTCGTCCGACACCAGGCCCATCGCGATGCCGGCTACCGGTGCCTTGAGCGGCACGCCGGCATTCAGCAGCGCAAGTGTGGACGCGCACACCGATCCCATGGACGTCGAACCGTTGGAGCCCAAGGCTTCCGAAACCTGGCGGATCGCGTACGGGAATTCCTCGACGCTGGGCAGGACCGGGATCAACGCCCGCTCCGCCAGCGCACCGTGGCCGATCTCACGCCGCTTGGGCGAACCGATCCGGCCGGTCTCGCCGGTGGAGAACGGCGGGAAGTTGTAGTGGTGCATGTAGCGCTTGGTGGTTTCGGGTCCCAGCGAGTCGATCTGCTGGGCCATCTTGACCATGTCCAGCGTGGTGACGCCGAGGATCTGGGTCTCGCCGCGCTCGAACAGCGCGCTGCCGTGCGCTCGCGGCACCACCGAAACTTCGGCGGACAGCGCGCGGATGTCGGTGATGCCGCGGCCGTCGATGCGGAAATGGTCGGTCAAGATGCGTTGACGTACAAGCTTTTTGGTGAGCGCCCGAAAGGCGGCGCTGACTTCTTTCTCGCGGCCGGGGTAGGTGTCGGCGAGCCGCTGCAGGACCTCTGCCTTGATCTCGTCGGTGCGGTTGTTGCGTTCGGCCTTGCCGGAGATGGTCAGGGCGGCGGACAGCTCGTCGGTAGCGACCGAGGCCACCGAGTAGTACACGTCGTCACCGTAGTCGGGGAACAACGGGTAGTCGCTGGTCGGTTTGGCGGCCGCGTCGGCGAGTTCCTGCTGGGCGGCGCACAGCGTGGCGATGAACGGCTTGGCGGCCTCGAGGCCTTCGGCAACAACGCTTTCCGTCGGCGCCTGTGCACCGCCGTTGATCAATTCAATGGCGTTTTCGGTGGCCTCGGCTTCCACCATCATGATCGCGACGTCGGATTTGCCGTCGTGGGTGCCGACGACGCGGCCGGCCACCACCATGTCGAACACCGCTTGCTCGGTTTGTTCGACGGTCGGGAACGCCACCCAGGTGCCGTTGATCAGCGCGACCCGGACACCGCCGATGGGGCCAGAGAACGGCAGCCCACCCAACTGGGTGGACGCCGACGCGGCGTTGATCGCCAGCACGTCGTAGAGCTCGTCGGGGTTGAGACTCAGGATCGTCACCACTACCTGGATCTCGTTGCGCAGCCCGTCGACGAACGACGGGCGCAGCGGACGGTCGATGAGCCGGCAGGTCAGGATCGCATCGGTGGAGGGTCGGCCTTCCCGACGGAAGAACGAGCCGGGGATGCGCCCGGCGGCATACATGCGCTCCTCGACGTCGACCGTCAACGGGAAGAAGTCGAACTGCTCCTTAGGGTTCTTGCCGGCGGTGGTCGCCGACAGCAGCATGTTCTCCTCGTCGAGGTAGGCGACGACGCTGCCGGCGGCCTGCAGCGCCAACCGGCCGGTTTCGAAACGAATGGTGCGGGTGCCGAAGCTTCCGTTGTCGATGACGGCGGTCGATTCGAACACGCCCTCTTCAATTTGTGTGACAGACATGAACGTCCGTGCAGCCTCTCTGGGTATTCAGCTGTTTCGCGAGGTCACGCAAAACCCGGAGGGACCAGGAAAACCTGCAGGTACTCAGCCTGGATGCGGCTACGGCCGTCGATCGAAGCGGCCGGTACAAGCCCGGCCGCCACTACCGAAGACCGTCCGATACAGACTCGACCTTCTCTCGTTTGTGGTCCTGTCGTGACCCGCTGGGACGGTTCGCGCGGATTACGCGACCGCACCTGCTCGGGCCGATATGGCCCAGAACGTCCTTACTCTACACCGCCTAGCTGCACCTTCTGACGAAACCGGGGTGGCAGGGGCCCGCAGCGCTAAGCGACGTCCTCGACGCACACGGCGAATCCCCGCTGCGCGTAGGCGTAGCCCACACCACTCATGCACTGGTCGACGCTGACCGGGTCCTTCAGGCCGGTGAGAATCTGAGTGGCGCGCTGGCGGTGCGGGACGGACTTGTCGTTGCAGTCCACCCGGAAAGGGTCGGTGGCATGCTTCGGGTCGACACTCATGCAGCCGCCCACTACCCAGTCGACGTCCAGGCACGCGGTGTTGCCGCTGTCGCTGAATGCGTTGCGCATCGAATAGGAGGAGTCGACGTCGCCGGGGCACTGTTCGCGGTTGGGGACGGTGGCTGCCACCTTGAAGTTGGACGCCCGGCTGCCGCAGGCCACCTTGGTCGCCACGGGCCGCTCGGTGGTGCCGCCGAGCCGCAGGCAGTCCCCTACCCGCAGGTCAGCAGTGTTGGCCGGGGCGGAGCACCCGCACATAGTGAGTGCGATTGCCGTGATGGCCGCCGCGGCCAGGGCGCGCATAGGCTAGGTCAGCGACGCAGACCCAGCCGCTCGATGAGCGAGCGGTAGCGCTCCACATCGATCTGAGCCACATATTTGAGCAGGCGGCGGCGGCGCCCCACCAACAGCAGCAATCCCCGCCGCGAGTGGTGGTCATGCTTGTGGACCTTCAGATGCTCGGTCAGGTCAGCGATTCGTTTGGTCAGCAACGCGACCTGCGCCTCAGGGGACCCGGTGTCGGTCTCGTGCAGGCCGTACGTTTTGAGGATTTCTTTTTTCTGCTCGGCTGTCAGCGCCACGAATTACTCTCCATCAATCGGTCCGCGATCAGGTATTTCGCGTGGCGACCCGCTGCGCTCGGCTCTGCCGCGCTTGCGATCGCCACGAGATTCAGTGAGGCCGCCGCGAACTGCAGCACACACCGTGTCGCCGGGAAGTCTAGCAGCGCCGCGGGGCGACGATGCGCGCCGAGGAGCCGGAGTGAGGCGGGGGACCCCAGCCGCGCAGCGGCGAGGGGGCGAGCCGGGCAATTAAAACTGCGGCTTAGCCCGCAGACAGCAGTGTTCGGGCCCGGTCGGTGTCGTCGTTCATCGCGGCGACCAGGTCGCGCACCGATTCGAACTTGCGCTGTCCGCGGATGCGTGCGACGAAGTCCAGCGCCACATGCTGCCCGTACAGGTCGGCGGTGGCGTCGAGAACGTATGCCTCCACCGTGCGGGTGCGCCCGGAAAACGTCGGGTTGGTGCCGATCGACACCGCGGCTTTGTAGCGTTCACCCGGCACGACGGTGCCGGTCGCCGGCCCGTGCCCGAGCACGGTGAACCAGGCGGCGTACACCCCGTCGGCCGGGATGGCCGAGTACATCGGCGGGGCGACGTTTGCGGTGGGAAAGCCCAACTGCATGCCGCGCCCGTCGCCGCGGACCACCACGCCTTCCACGCGATGCGGCCGACCCAGCGCCTCGGCGGCCGCCACCACATCCCCCGCGTCGACGCACGAGCGGATGTAGGTCGAGGAAAACGTCACCGTTTCACTGTCATGGCGCTCGGCCACCAGCGACATCGCCTCGACCGCGAACCCGAACCGCTCCCCGGCCCGTCGCAGGGTGTCGACGGTTCCGGCGGCTTTCTTGCCGAAGGTGAAGTTCTCCCCCACCACGACTTCCACCACGTGCAAGTGCTCGACCAGCAGCTCGTGGACGTACCGCTCCGGGGTGAGCTTCATGAAATCGGCGGTGAACGGCATCACCAGGAATACGTCGATGCCGAGCTCTTCGACCAATTCGGCGCGGCGCGCCAGTGTCGTCAGCTGCGCCGGATGACTGCCGGGGAAGACCACTTCCATCGGGTGCGGGTCGAAGGTCATCAGCACGCTCGGCACCCCGCGTGTCCGGCCGGCCTTGACCGCGTGCGCGATCAGCTCGGCGTGTCCGCGGTGCACCCCGTCGAACACGCCGATCGTGAGTACGCATCTGCCCCAGTCCGTGGGGATCTCGTCTTGTCCCCGCCACCGCTGCACAATCGCAAGCCTACGGCTCCGGGCGCTGTGCGGCGGCGCCTGGGAGTGCGTGCGCCGAGCCTGCTTTTACCGCGTCGACTCTGCGCACACATCGCGATCCGCCGCGTGAGCACGCCGCCACCGCAGTTTCGATGCCGCTGCGCGACGCCCCGGATGAGGCCAGCGTTGCTTAAACTTCCTGTTGTGCGCCCCGACAACGAGCCTGGCGAGCTCACCGCGGTTGCCCAGGACTACCTGAAGGTCATCTGGAACGCGCAGGAGTGGTCGCGGGAGAAGGTCAGCACCAAGATGCTGGCCGAGAAGCTCGGGGTGTCGGCCAGTACCGCATCGGAGTCCATCCGCAAACTCGCCGAGCAGGGTCTGGTCGACCATGAGAAATACGGCGCGGTGACGTTGACGGAATCCGGCCGGCATGCGGCGCTGGCGATGGTGCGCCGACACCGGCTGCTGGAGACCTTCCTGGTCAAGGAGCTCGGCTACAGCTGGGACGAGGTGCACGACGAGGCGGAGGTCCTCGAGCACGCGGTGTCCGACCGGCTGGTCGCTCGCATCGACGCTAAGCTCGGCTTCCCCCAGCGGGATCCGCACGGAGACCCGATACCGGCTACCGACGGACAGGTGCCGACGCCGCCGGCGCGTCAGCTCTGGGCCTGCCGCGACGGTGACGCCGGCACGGTGGCCCGGATTTCGGATGCCGATCCGGAAATGCTGCGGTATTTCGACAGCATCGGGATCAGCCTGGATGCACGGCTGCGGGTGCTCGCCCGCCGCGAGTTCGCCGGGATGATCTCGGTGGCCATCGAATCGGATGCATCACCCGAGGGCGCGGCCAGCACGGTCGAGCTGGGAAGCCCGGCCGCGCGCGCGATATGGGTGGTGTCCTAGCCTTCTCAGCGGTCGGCGCGTTGGTAGGCGGTGACGACGGCGGCGCCGCCGAGCCCGATGTTGTGCTGCAACGCCGCGGTGACATTGTTGATCTG
>NZ_DASRBZ010000083.1:0-3961 GCF_035653355.1 Mycobacterium sp.
CAACGTCCGTGCCAAGCAGGTGGTCGTAGCGGGTCATGACCTCCCGAACCGCGTCCAGGCCCTGGGCCACCGCTCCCCCGTTCGGAGCGAGCTGCCACGGCCTGCCAATCAGCGACTCCACATCGACATGCAAAATCTTGGCCATGTCGATCAAGACCGACAACCGATCCACCGAACGGATACCACGCTCGACCTGCGACAACCAGGACTCCGACCGGCCGACCAGACCAGCCAGCGCGGCTTGACTCAACCCGCGTCGGCGCCGGTACACCGCAATGCGCTCACCCGTCCCAGCCGAAGGCACCCAGCAAGTGTCGCATCCCAGCCGACTGAGCATCGCACTCGACGCTCACTGCGTCAGCCGCTTTTATTCGATGAGGGTCACGGACTACGCCAACCTAACAACGTCAAAAATACTATGCAGGCCGAGCTAGACCACTATCTGACAGTACTCAACAGCTGACTTATTGTCTGCCCTTGTCATGTCGCCGGGAAGCACTCCACAAACGCTGCTCTTATCGTTGCCAGTGTCCTCGGTCCTGTGCGTCCAGTGCCGGTTCGCGCGGTTGGGCGTTCGGGACTAGTTCGAGACTAGTTGCGGACTAGTTACTGGACTACCTGCGCCCGATGGTTTCGTCGTTTGATTGGTGGGCGGGTCAAACACCCGCCACGACGACCTGGAGGAACGGCAAACAATGCAGTTGGAAATCAAGACCGACAGTGCCGAGTTCGTGGTCTCTCGTGCTCCGCAGCCTAAGAACGACAACGACGGGCGGCAAAAGACCGACCGAGAGACCGGTGAATTGCTGCACGTCACTGAGCTGGTGGCGATGGACGAAACCGGCGCGGAAGTCATCAAGGTCACCACCGCCGGACAACCGCGAGTGATCAAGCGGCAGCCGGTCACGGTGGTCAAGCTCGTCGCCAACCCTTGGACCATCGACGGTCGCGGCGGGGTGGCCTTCCGGGCCGACGCCATCGTCCCGGTGCCGACCACGCCATCCAGCGTGGCGAAGGCGGCCACGAGCGCTGGATCGGCGAGTGAGTCATGACCACATCAACGATGACCCCCGATCTAGCGCAGCTGAGACAGATGCACGAGCGGGCCGAGCAGCTGCGCGAGGAAGCAGCCGAGGCCGAGCGTGTGGCGTTCGTGGCCTCGCAGGAGGCCTACGGCGCATACGAGGTCGCTCGCGACGAGGCCTCCGCCGCGTGGACGGCCTGGTTAGCAGCTGTCACCCCTTAGTGCGGCGCCCGGCCGGTCGGGCCTGGAAACCAAGGCCGGCCGGGCGCCCCGCTCCACCCATCACCTTCACGACAGAGGAGCTGTTTATGAGCCTACGGCGAGCCGAGCGCCCGATCTCTGCTTTCCCACCACACGTTGTGGAGCAGATCGTCACTCGGGCCGCTCGACCGGACTTCGACCGGTGGGTCGATCAAGTCACCCGGTGCGGCCACTGCGCCCACCCGGTCCGCCTACGCGGCCGGGTCGAACACCGCATCGCCACTGGCGCGCAGATGACGTACTCGACCGATGGCGAGCCGGATCGCGTGCTGCTGATCCGCTGCGGCAACCGGCGCGCGGCGGTCTGCCCGTCCTGCTCGTATGAGTATGCCGGGGACATGTGGCAGCTGCTCTACGCCGGCGCTGCCGGTGGCCGCAAAGGCGTACCCGAATCCATCCGATCGCACCCATTGGTGTTTGCCACCCTGACCGCGCCGGGGTTCGGGCCAGTACACACCACCCGCGCCGACCGTTCCGGCCCTGCCCGCTGCCGGCCGACCCAGGGCAAACCAAAACTGTGTCCGCACGGGCGGCCCACTTGGTGCACCGCTATCCACGCCGAGGATGACCGCCGACTCGGGCAGCCTCTCTGCCCGAACTGCTATGACTACTGCGGCCATGTCGCATTCAACTGGCACGCCCCGGAACTCTGGCGCCGGTTCACCATCACCCTACGTCGTACCCTGGCCCGGACCGCGGAGCTAAGCGCGGCCGAATTGGCTCGCCGCTGCCGGCTGTCGTTTGTCAAAGTCGCGGAATTCCAACGCCGCGGCGTGGTGCACTTCCACGCGCTAATCCGGCTGGATGGACCCGGCGACGACTACCAGCCGCCACAGATCAGCATCGATGCCACCGCGCTCACCGATGCGATCCGGCATGCCGCCGCCCAGGTGCGGCTCACCATCGCCATGCCCGATGGGCCAGACCTGGTCCTGCGCTTCGGCGCGCAACTGGACACCCAGACCGTCAATGGTGGCCCGGCGCGCGAGCTGACTCCCGAACACGCCGCGCGTTACATCGCCAAATACGCCACCAAAAGCGCCGAAGACTTCGGCCTCGGCCCACGACGCATCACCCCCGAAGTGCTCCCGCTGCTCAACGTCCCCGACCACGTTGATCGACTAATCCGTACCGCCTGGGAACTCGGCGTGCACCCCGCTTATGAGGGGTTGCGTCGATGGGTGCACATGCTCGGCTTCCGAGGTCACTTCGCTTCGAAAAGCCGCCGCTTCTCAACCACGCTTGGCACCATCCGCGGCGAACGCCGCACCTATCGCCAACGCCAGGCCGCCGAACACGCGCGCGAACTGCTAGCCGACGAGCAGGACACCACGCTCGTCGTCGCCCGCTGGGAGTTCGCTGGAGTCGGCTACCTGACTAGCGGAGATGCCGCACTTGCCCTATCTGCTGCCGCCCGAGCCCGCGAACAACGACAAGCCGCCCGCGATGCTGCATAACAAATCAGCGTGCATAGAAAGGACTACACGAGTGGAAAAAGGGTTGCGGCCTGGACCGCAATTCGCGCCGAGGTGGTACAGCGTCGCTCAGGTTGCTCAGATGCTCGGCTTTGGCCTGAGCAAGACGAAGATGCTCGTCGCGACCGGTGAGCTGCGCTCCCTAAAAGACGGCAAGCATCGCCGTATTTTGCCCGAATGGGTCGACGAGTACATCGAACGTCGAGTCAAGGAAGGTGCAGCATGACTGGCCGCGCAAGGGCAAACGGGGAAGGCTCGATCTTTTCTTACCGCAACGGATTTGCCGCCTATGTATGGGTCACAAAGCCCAATGGACAGCGACAACGCAAATACATCTACGGAAAGACTCGCGAGGAGGTGCATGAGAAGTGGCTGAAACTTCAGCAACGGGCACGGCAAGGACCCATAGCAACGAGCGTCCCCAAGCTCGGCGAATTCCTCGTCTACTGGCTTGAGGAGGTGGTGAAACCGAACCTGGCACCCGCCACGTACGTCAACTATGAGATGTTCGTCCGCCGGCACATCACACCGATGCTCGGTGCTCGACGGCTTGATCGGCTCAGTGTGCGGGATGTCCAAACCTGGATCAATGAAGTGGCGCGGACGTGCCAGTGCTGCGCGCAGGGCAAGGACGCCGCTCGCGCTGAAAACAAACGCCGGTGCTGCGCCGTGGGCAAGTGCTGCCAGGATCGGGTTTCGGCCCGCACCGTCAGCGACATCCGTGCTTGCTTACGGGCAGCATTATCCCAAGCCGTGACAGAAGACCTTATCGCCAAAAACATGGCGAGCTCGATCAAGCTTCCCTCCGTGCGTAAACGTAAAGGCAAAGCATGGAGCAGCGACGAAGCCCGGCAGTTCCTGGAGTCTGCACGCTCAGAGCGCGATGCGCTCTATGCCGTGTACGCGCTGATCCTCGTGCTGGGCCTGCGCAAGGGTGAGGCGCTCGGGCTGACTTGGGACGACGTCGACCTTGACGAGGGCGAATTGTCGATCGGTCGCCAGTTGCAACGCGTGAGCCGACAATTGCTGCACCGGGAGACCAAAACCGCCACCTCCGATGCAACGCTGCCGCTGCCGGAGATCTGTTGCACTGCGCTACGGCTCCGTAAGGCCGAGGAAGCGTACGCCAGAGAACTAGCAGGGGCGGCGTGGCAAGGCGGCAAGCTGATCTTTACCACCAAGTGGGGCACGCCGATCGAAC
>NZ_DASRBZ010000084.1:0-4568 GCF_035653355.1 Mycobacterium sp.
AGTCACCGGTGCTGACTACGAGGGGTGGCCTGATTGGGGGCAGGCTCGTTTGCAAGTCGACGCTGGGTGCGGGGGGCGGCGTATGGGCGCTTCCTTCGGCCAGAAGGTCAGCGTGTGCGGCCGACCGCAACGTCCGGCCGAACAGTACACCCGCTTCGGTGCGCACCCTTCCTTGGCTTGAAGTCATTTGCGCCAAGACCTCCAGCACAGCGAACGTCTATGCTGGCATGCTACGTACAATTTTTCCCACCGCATGGGAACCGGCAAAATACGCTGAAGATTCTGCAGAATTATAACCGTGCCCAATAGATGTTATAACTGCGTCCAATAAATTGGTTCGCTGAGGAATTTGGGCCGAGTGGATCCTTCCGACCGGAACCCGGCTCGGCGCCTGGCTAGCTTAGACGCGGCGCTGAGCTCTCGCGACCCACGGCTCGTCGAGCAAGGTCAAAACTATCGATCCGTCATGGCGGGATCATGCTGGCCGCTGGGTTAGATCCGTGGAGCAGTTCGCTGGCACAGGGCCCGGGCTACCGGCGCTCCATCATTGCGGTCAATGCAGCATCTGCGGCGGCAAGATCGTTATAGAAGCGCCTCTGCACCCAGTACTTCGTCTTGTACAGCAAGAACTTTCCATAGAATCCCGACAGTCGGCCGAAATAAAAGTCGCGCGGATGGCGCAGGCGCAACCGGGTGGGAAAGGTCGCGATCACCTTAGAGGCATCGATCACCACGATCGCCCGATCACTGACCACAACGTGGTGGCAGGGAAATGCCAGTATGTTTACTGGCGCCAGAACGCCCCCGATGGCCACCAGCAACACGTTCGCCACGAGGGTATGCCCCAAGTAGAAAATAACAATAATCGTAGAAACGAGACCAAACAAACCAATAAGAAATTGCCAATAGGGCGACGGACCCGACTGCGTTATAAATACCGCTTGCACTTGCTCATCCGGCTCCAGATATGGACGCGCCCGCTTTGCCAACTTCTCTCGAAGACTCACGGGAAACCTCCGTTTGACGCGCCACATCGGCGTTGCCGGGGACAAAGGGGCGCGCGATCGTGCGCAACTGGTTCAGCGTACCTTCGGCCCCGCAGCCGCAAACGGAAACCAGCATCTGCGGCCTGCCAGCCAGGTCATTACCGTTACAGTTTTTTCGCATATCCGGAATCAGCGCCGGACGAGCCCGACCAGTTCCGCATTGATCTCTACCACTGCACGGCGACAGACGTCGGCCCGAAGACCCGTTGTTTCACCGCTTATCGCCGCCCGGATGCTGCGCCCGGGAAGACATTTTCCTATATTCCAGCAGTCGTCCGCGATTGGTCAGTCTCGAAGAACGTCTCTCCGAGTGATGCTATTCAACTGCTAGCATCCGGTTCGTGTCTGGACTTGGGCCGCAGGTGCGGATCGGTATCTTGGGTGCGGCGCGCGTCGCACCGTTGGCGTTGATTAATCCGGCCCGAGGGCACGCCGAGGTCAGTGTGGCTGCGGTGGCGGCACGCGATGTGTCACGTGCCCGAGCCTTCGCCGCCAAACATGGGATCCCTCGGGTGCATGACAGCTACGAGGCGCTGATCGCCGATCCCGAGCTGGACGCTATCTATAACCCGCTGCCGAATAGCCTGCACGGCAGATGGACTCGGGCTGCGCTTGCCGCAGGCAAGCATGTGCTGTGTGAAAAGCCGTTTACTGCAAATGCTTTTGAAGCCCGCGAGATCGCTGATTTGGCCCAGAAGTCGGGCCGGATCGTGATGGAGGGATTCCACTACTGCTACCATCCCTTGACGTTTCGCGCTAAGCAGATCATCGCCTCTGGGGAGCTGGGCCAGTTGGAGCGGGTGGAGGCGACGTTGTGCATGCTGCTGCCGAAGTTCTCTGACATTCGCTACGATTACTCGCTTGCCGGTGGCGCGACAATGGACCTCGGATGCTATGCGGTCCATATGATTCGTACGTTTGGCGGTTCGACCCCGGAAGTCGTTTCGGCACAGGCGAAACTGCGTGATCCTCGGGTAGACCGGGCGATGACAGCCGAGTTGCGGTTTGCCACCGGGCACACCGGTCTCGTTCGTTGTTCGATGTGGTCGTCGGATCTGCTGCGGTTGAGTGTCAAGGTGATTGGCGACCGCGGCGAGCTGCGTGTGCTCACTCCGGTGGCACCTTTCCGTCGGCTGTCGGTCCGCTCGGCGGACGGCAATCGGGTGGAGCGCTTCCCGCCGCGCGCCTCCTACGCGTATCAGCTTGACGCTTTCGCCGGGGCGGTGCGGCGCGGCGAGCCGGTGATCACGACGCCTGAGGACGCGGTCGAGAACATGGCGGTCGTCGATGCGATCTATCGCGCTGCGGGCCTCCCACTCCGCGAGCCGGCCTAAACGCTATCCGTTCGCCCAGCCAGCGCTTCGGGCGCTATGGTCTGCTTTGGGGTCGGTTTCACAGATGTTAAGACGCCGTTTTCAACGAGTTGTCAAGTGGCGAAGTACAGCTGGTTGATGTGTGCGGCTACTCGTAAGGCGTTGGCTGCGATCGTTAAGGCGGGATTCAAACCGGCGCTGGAAGGGAAGAACGAGCCGTCGACCACGTAGAGGTTGTCCACTTCGTGTGCCCGGTTATGTGCGTCCAGCACACTGGTTTTCGGGTCGGTACCGAAACGGCACGTGCCGCAGACGTGGCCCAGGTTTTCGTTGCTTTTTGCGGCTCGCAGGGTGACTTTACGGAAAGGCTTCAACACATCTTTCAACTGCCGCAAAAACACCGCGCGGCGCTCGATCTCACTGGCGTGAAAGCGATACTGAATTCGCAGCCGCTGGCGCCCATCTGAGCCTGGCCGATCCCAAGGCAGCACGCGGTTGTCCAGATAGGGCAGGTCTTCCATGATGAGCGCCAGCACCAGCCCGCCGGTGAAAAACCGCTCGTAGATCGGCCGCGCCGCCGGGCTCATCAGGCGCAGCATCCTCGGTCCCCATCCGGGGCGATTCGTTAGGACCTCCATGGGCGGCACAGGGCTCAACGACTGGACGGTGCCGTATTTTTGGCCCTCGAAGAAATAGAAATCGTTCAGGCCGATCTCCTTGTTCTCGGCGGTGATCTTATGGTCGGGTTGGGGCCAGATCTCGATCCAGTCAGTCAGATGGCGCATCAGGTTGCGTCCCACCAAGTCTGAGCTGTTGGCCAACCCGCGCGGCCAATCACCCGACCGAGAATTGAGCAACAGCACTGGAGTGACCAACGCACCGGCGGCCAGCACCACCACCTTGGCCTTCAGGGCCAGCATTCCGGAGCGATGCTCGCAGATCACGTGCCGGACGTGGTTGCGGTCCGCGTCTAGGCGTACCGCCCGGCATTCCGCCAGCAGGCGCGCGCCGTGCTCGGCGACGGCCGGTAGCACCCCATTGCGGGCGGCGTCGTTCTTGCACGCCCGGTGGCAGATATAGCCCGCGCAGGTGGCACACCCATCGGTGTAATCGCAGGCCATCGGTAGGCGGTACGGATGTAATCCGCGACCCCTCAGATAATCAACCAGCGGCTGGTTGTCTGCCGAAAACGGCGGCGCCGGAGGCAAATCGACTTCGGCCGCCTCGGGCCGAAGTGGATCGGGCTGGCCGCGCACCCCCAGCAGCTTTTCGGCAGCGGCATACCACGGCCGCATCTGGTCGTACGTGACCGGCCAGGCATCTGGCACGGTGGAGTCGCCGGGATCGCGGAAGTTCTGCCGCGGAGTGAAGTCGCGAACGAAAAATCGCTCGCAAGCCATCCCGTAGAGGGCCGACGAGCCTCCCGTTCCGCTGCCGATAAATGGCACAAACCGCCGCGAGAAGCGCCCGCTAATGTCTTCGATCTCATCGGTTGAGCGCCCGGCCCGAGCCAAGGCGTCGTAGTACGCCTCTGCCGAACGGCCCACCAGCGGTTCGGCCAGTTCCGGCAGCGCAGAGCGAATGATTCCCGGTGACCCGGGCAGTGTCGATCGCCCTTTCTCGACGAATAACACCCGACGGCCGGATCGGGCCAGGGAGTAGCCCAGCATCCCGCCCCCCATCCCAGTGCCCACGACAATCACGTCCCACACAACGCGTTCAGCCTCGCGCGCATCCAGCTCGCCGGCAGCCAAAATCAAGCTCCTGGATGTTGACTCAATGCATTCCCGGGTTTGGGCGAATCACGAACGTACCACCCGCTGCGACAGCGCCTTAACGCTTCCCAGGCCACATGGCGCGAACCCGGGTATCGGACGTGACCCGTTTCGCCACCAACGGCCGTACGGTACACCTGCCGGCTCGCTTCCCGCGATTTGCTTCCCCGTTGTGATTATCAGCGTGTGGTTGCGCCGCGCCAGCAAAAGGGATGCACATGATACGCTCTCGTGCGTCGAATTTCTCGTGGAGAGGGTCTGCGTGAACGAGGTTAGCAAAGAATGTCGATTATGCGGATCGGCTGGCCCCCATCAAATTATTACGGTTCGGGAGATGATGTTCGGCACCCGAGAGCCGTTCGAATATTATAGCTGTACTGCATGCGACACCTTGCAAATTGTTAATGCACTTGAAGGCGAAGAGCTTATGCGCC
>NZ_DASRBZ010000085.1:0-2343 GCF_035653355.1 Mycobacterium sp.
CGCGGTATTCGTCGCCGGCGCAGCCGCAGGCCGATTGGGCGAGCGGCCGCGCGCACTGTTTCTGGGGCTCGGCGCCGGGACCGGTTTCGGTGTCGTCGAGATCGGCGTGCGCCTGGTCGATCCCATCGATCCCACCAACGCCACCTTCTACACCAACCCGGCCGTCTACGCGGTGATCGCGGGCGGGGCCGCGGGGTTTCTGTTGCTGACATCCGCCTTGAGTCGCGGATCGGTGACCACGGCCGTCGCGGGGATGGTCATCGGTGAAACGGTCCCGCCGGCGATCGTCGGAGTGGTATGGCTCGGTGACCGGACGCGCGAAGGCCTGGGCTGGATGGTTGTCGCGGGATTCGCCGTAGCGGTGGCCGGAGCACTGGTCCTGGCCCGGTTCGGTGAAGCGCCTGAGTCCGAATCCGCGACGATGGCGCCGCAGTCGAACCCTGCCTGACGTATCGGCGCCGCAAGGGCCTGGCATCTGCCCGTCTCGAAACACCTTCGCGAGGGACCGCGATGCGGTAGGGACAGCTATGCCGTTACGAAGGCCGCTCACTGCTTTCGTAGCGGCGGTGCTGGTCTTCGTGATGCTGGCCGGGGCTCCGACCGCGGCGCACGCCGAGGAGCCGGCGTTGGTGACGAACCCGGCTGGGCACGTCGACACGCTGATCGGCACCGGGTCGAGCGAGACGGGCGGGGAGGTCAATAACTTCCCCGGCGCCTCGGTGCCGTTCGGGATGGTGCAGTATTCGCCGGACACCACCGACACCTACGCCGGCTACGACCACGACAACGACCAGTCCACCGGGTTCAGCATGACCCACGCTTCGGTGGGCTGTAATGCGTTCGGCGACATCCCGATGCTGCCGACGACTACTCCGATCGGCGAGCACCCCTGGTGGGCCTGGGAGCGGATCGCCCACGACGACACCGAGGTGGGCGTGCCCGGCTACTACACGGTGCGCTTCTCCGACACCGGGGTGACCGCAGAGCTGACCGCCACCACCCGCACCGGCGTGGGCCGGTTCACCTACCCGCACGACGGTCGGCCGGCGCTGTTTCATGTGCGCACCGGCGGGTCGTTGGCGGGCAACTCGGCGGCGAGCATCCGGATCGGTGAGGACAACACCACGATCACCGGGTCGGCGACCACGGGCGACTTCTGCGGCAAGGACAACGTCTACACCGTGTATTTCGCGATGAAGTTCAGCCGGCCGTTCATCTCCTACGGCACGTTCGACGGCGACTCGGTTTTCGCCGGGGCGCGCAGCGCAGATTCTCGGTGGAGCGGGGGATGGGTGGAGTTTCCGGCCGGCTCGGTGCTCGAGGTCCGGACGGCGCTGTCCTATGTGAGTATCGACGGGGCGCGAGCCAATCTGGCGGCCGAGGGCGGCGCGAGCTTCAACGACGTGCGCGCGGCTGCGTCGAGCGCGTGGAACGCTGCGCTGTCGCGAATCGCGGTGGCTGGTGCGAATGGCGACGACGTGAAGACGTTCTACACGGCGCTTTACCATTCGTTGTTGCACCCCAACACTTTTAACGACGCGGATGGCCGCTACCTCGGATTCGACGGCGCGGTGCACACAGTGGCCCGCGGGCACACGCAGTACGCCAACTTCTCCGATTGGGACACCTATCGCTGCCTGGCGGCGTTGCAGGCATTGCTGTTTCCGGAGCGGGCGAGCGACATGGCGCAATCGCTGGTGAACGACGCCGAGCAGAGCGGGTCGTTGCCACGGTGGGCGCTGGCGAATTCGGCGACCGGAGAGATGACCGGAGACAGCGTGGTACCGCTGATCGTGAACCTGTACACGTTCGGCGCCAAGGACTTTGACGTCAAAAGGGCGCTGTACTACATGCTGAAGGCGGCGAGTGACGGCGGTGTCGGGCGGGACGGCTACGTGGAGCGGCCGGGAATTGCCACCTACTTGGAGCACCGCTACGCACCGCAGACCGAGGAGTTTAGCGGCGACCATGGCATCGATGGCGCGTCGATCACGCTGGAGTGGTCGATCGACGACTTCGCCATCTCTCGGTTTGCGGATGCGCTGGGCGACAAGGTGATTGCCGCGGAATTCCAGAACAGGGCGCAGTACTGGCACAACCTATTCAATCCGCTAACCCGGTACATCACGCCGCGCAGTGCCGAGGGTGTTTTCCTTCCGTGGCCCGGGTCTTCCGGACCGACCTCGGATTTCGGACAGGACGGATTCGAGGAAAGCAACGCCGCGCAGTACACCTGGATGGTGCCGCAGAACATTGCCGGGTTGGTGAGCGCGATGGGCGGCCGAGAGGCCGCGGCCGAGCGGCTGGACAGCTTCACGACGGAGCTGAACGCGGGACCGGACG
>NZ_DASRBZ010000086.1:0-11550 GCF_035653355.1 Mycobacterium sp.
CAAGAGTTGAGCCAGGCGCACCGCGACCGCCGTCAAACCTGGCCGCTCAGCCGATAAGGGATAGCCGGCCAGCTCGGCGGTGACCGCCGACTCCACTGGGCCAGGTGTCACATTTGTGACAGTTGACACCGCCTTCGGGCTACCACCCCTCAGCCGATAATCCCGGTGATACAGCCGCTCAGCCTCAGAGCAGGCGTCACACCTGCAACCCTTCGCGTACCGGTAACGTGTTCCATGGTTTACCGCCTTCATAAGCCGGAGACTCCTTACACATCAACGTCATTCGTGCGCATTAGTGCTGAAACCCCTTGCAGTGAAACATGTTGTGTTGCAATCTTTTTGCGAAAAACTGCAAAGGCCGAAGGCTGGTCCGTCTATGCGTGACGAGAGATTGCGATACCCCCTCTGACCTGCGGTTATGCAGTGGTGTATGTGGTACTCTGCTCATCAGTCCTTCATGGTCAGCGGTGTCTAATCCTCTTGCGCTGCAAGTAATTTCGCTTGTTATTGCCATTCGATGAGCGTGTAGCCGCCGCCGCCCGCCCCGTACCCCGCCGAACCGGATAATGGTTGGCTACCACCACCACCACCGCCGCCGTATAGACCGCCGGTGCCACCGTTTCCGCTGGCATTGACTCCGTATCCGCCGCCGCCGCCCGCGCCGCCGTTACCAGCACCAGCGCTGGCTGGGCTGCCACCGTTTGGGGATGAGGATGTGCCTGCTGCGCCGCCCGTGGCGTGACTGGAATTACCGCCGGCTCCTGCTGGGCGGCCGCCACCACCGCCGCCGCAGCCTTCGTTGTTGGTGGTGTCTGATGTGCCCGCTGATCCCGCCCCGTTGCCCGCAGCGCCCCCAGCTGTGCCGTTTGTGCCGGTCGCACTAATCCCCGACGCGGAGAACGTGCCACCCGCCCCACCGGATTGCCCGTTGAACTTGGTTGCGGGGGCGCCCCCGCCACCGTTTGCTGTCAATGTGATTGAGCCGGAACTGAATGTTGAAGCGGTGCCGCTAGCGTTCGATGTTGAACCACCCGCACCGACCCCGACACTATATGTGGCGCCGAGTGATCCGATACCTATAAATACACGGTTGATGCGCGCACCGCCCCCACCACCCGATCCGGGGCTATTGCCGCTGACACCGTCGCCTCCTGCACCGCCACCGCCGATCAATGTCACATAGCAGCCTCTAGTGCCCGACGGCACAGGCTGACTGGTGCGAGGAGTATTGGCTTCGATAAACGGAACAAACCGCGGCTTTACGATTGCGCTGCTCATCGGATAACCGCGGCCGAATCTAACCATTAGTCAATGTCCTTTTCGTGGGTCTCGGCGTGCCCGGCGCTGGTGCGCCTCAGTGCTCCTGATCACGACACCGGTCGCAGCCATGACGCCGGGCAACGCCGAGAGGCTCTCACTTCGTCTTCGAAGTGACAGGTTCGGCCCACCCATTGCGCTGCCATTCGGCCGCGACATCCTCGGGCACACTTACAACGTCACCACCAACATGCGCTTTGTCGTCGTGGAACACGCGGTAATTGCCGACGACTTTGACTTTGACGGTTTGGTCAGACATTTGATTCTCCAGGATCATGTGGTCGGCAGGCCAGTTATCACGTTGATCGCGTTTGGCCTAGGCACGGCTAAAGCGCACCGGAGCTCACAGATGAACTGGTGGATGTTGCTCGCGGATTGGCTGTACGGGTCGTAGAAAACGTTCAGCGCTTCGCGAATGTAGAGGGCGGCCGCGCCGGCTTGCACGCTCATCAGGATCGCCGTGTCAGCCGCGATTTGCTGGGTTTGGATAACACGGCAGCCCCACAATTCTTCACCGTCTGATGTTTGGTCGATATTGCGGGCACCGGCCAACAAATCCAGTTGCAGTCTGCCGTTGGCGTCGCGCAAGCGTCTCAGTGAACCGAGCGCGGCCGGGCTCATCACCAGTAAATCAGGTTGAAAGAAACTGGACCGTAAATCGACCATCGCCTTATTCAGGGTGCCCAATGCGTCGGTGTCATTCGTGGCGTTGTAAGCCCTGGTCTGGGTTCCGGACACGTGCAGCAAACCATCAAAACCGTTTGACGCCGAAGTTCCGTTTATCAGCAAATTCGCTTCGGCATTGTATGTGGATTCTGTCAGGTCCGCGACAAGCATATTCACGAACTGGTCACCGGCATCAGCGATGACCTCCTTTGTCAAAAGGCAGCGGCCCGCGACTTTAGCCGGCCTGACGTAGACCTCGGAAATGCTCGGTGACAGATCAGGCTTGAGTGCACCGGGCGCCGTGTACGCACTTTCCGCCGCATTTCCTGTGTGGCGAAAGAATCCCACCCCGGGGCCATCCATCGCGATATTCGGGAGGAAGTTGCTCAGCCTTTCCGGCTCATACGGAAGTCGGAACCACGGGTATGGTGTCGGCTGCTGAACCGGCGGCAGTAAATTGCCGGCGAATCCGCTTCCGTCGACCGCGGCTTTATCGCGCAACGTGCTCGCGTAGTTGCCGGACTCGATGCCCTTATCGTGGACGTGCACGCGCAGTGGTGTGTTTTGTTGCGCGGCCCTCTGCAACGCTTTCAGCTGTGTTTTGGTGAATTCATACATCGACACCGGACGAATGCGGTTCTCCATGTTGGGCATGAACCCTTTGAAGTTGATACCGGTGTCGGTGGTATCAGGGTCGACGCCGGCGAAGCCGTGCTCGGCCGGCGAAGCGTATGAGAACATTCCTTTCGCCTTTTCGTAAGTTCTGATCGCGGTTTCGAGTTGTTCGGACTCGGCTTCCACCCGGTCCATGAACTCATGTGTGATGGTGTTGTTGAGATGCCGGCGCGCGACCTCATCGGATAGCTCTTTGAGCCGCTGCTTGGCGACGCTGGGGTGCATGACGGTGTTCCTTAAAAATTGCGTCGAGTTCCCGCTGAGCGTTGCCGATACTGCCGCATTCGACTTCGACGAGTTCGCGTATCAGCGCGTTCAGCGACTTCTCTTGGGCAGCGTTGAGTTGCTTGTGGCCCAGGAGGCGGCGAATTTTGAAGCGGATATCGCTGGCGCGTTGGTCGGTCATTGCGGCGTGCTCGACTGGCGGAGTGTGACACCCCGGGAACGGTTTTCTATTTGCCGCGGGATTGACGGGTAACCCCGATGAGGCGTGACGCCTGGGCAGGGCCTTGGACCGTACCGCTTACCTGTGATTGTGACATCGCCGCTTGTCATTGTCACGCCGACTCGCCGCGGGCGGCGTCGAGCAGCACGGCCCGTGATGCCACCCATTTGTCCCTGAGAACCGCGCTGGCGGGGTTTTGCAGCCAGGCCAGCACGTCCTCGGCGAAGTTGATCGCCAGCAATTCTGCGGAGGTTACGGGGGTGAAGGGGCGGCCGCGCTGGCAGGCGACGAAGGCGGCAATCCGCGCGAGGACCGCGCCGTGCTCGCCGGGCAGTAGCGCCGCGTCATCGACATAACGGCGGGTTTGCACAATCAGCGCGTACGCCTCGGAAGTAGCACAGTCGGTCATGCCGCTACCTCGTTCCCGAACGCCTGCACCAGCAACGCCTCGACGTAGCAGGTCCGGCCCTGCCTGGCACGCCCGGTGCTCAGGTGCACAACCGGTTTGCCGTCGTATTTGCGATAGTGGACGACCAGCATCCGCCCGGGCACCGAGATCGGCACCCCGTTAGATCGCCAGATGATGCGGGGCAGGCCACGAACCCGGCCGCGGTCGGAAACGAGGTAGCCGGGGAAATTCGGCACCGGCGCCCAACGCTCGACGGTCATCGGCGGTGTTTCCTTTCATGGGCGGTTGGAGATAGCGGCGGCAGAACGGACACATGTACCCGCGCCGGCAGTTGCAGGCCTTCATCACGTACGCGACAAACCAGCTGTCCCCGTTCATGGCGCACCGTTGAGGATTTGGCGCGCGCCGGCCTCGCGAACTCGGGCCGCAATGCAGTGAAGGCAAAGCCACGGACGCGGTCGAGGGTCCTCGCTGTACTTACCCAGCAGGTATCCCTCAGGCACCCGGGCGCCGCAGTCACAGTCGGCGCCGGGAGAAACGACGAGCCGCCACAACGGGATGCTCATAGCCGATCACCGCCGTCATCGAGCGGGCAGCCGTCAGCGTCGACCGTGGGCGGCTCGTAGGTGGCGCCGGCTTCGAAGCATGCGGCGTACTCGCGGTCGATCTCGCTGTCGATCGCATCGTCGTAATCATCGACGTCGCGGCTGCCGTCCCTTTGCTGAGGAACGGTCTTCGAACGGTCTTCGAACGGTCTTCCATCGGTCTTCGAAGGGCGTTCGAACGCCTGCGTTGTAGTTGCAGTTGAAGGGGAGGGGGAAGGTGATGGTGCTGTTCCGCGCGCGCCCGTAGATGTTCCCTCATCGAGACTGTTGGCCAGTTCGTCGATTAACTGTTGCTCGCGCTCGGTGAAGGTTCGGTCGAGGCCCAGGATCTCCTCGAGGAGTTGGCGTCGCAGTATGGGTGACTGTGCCTGTAGGGCGCGGTTGAGTGCGCCGATGAAGACGAGGCCGCCGGCTTCGTCGTCGGCGACGTAGGTGCGGATCAGGCCTTCCTCGGTGTCCCAGTCGACGACGATGAAATCGCTGTCGGCGAGTGCCCTGGCCGCTGTCTTGATGCGGTCGAGGGTCATGTCGGCGGCGCCTTTGGCCCATTTGGTTATCTGGATGGGGAAGACACCCGCGGTGTCGGTGTTGGGCTGCGACAGCAGGTAGGTGTACAGCCAGTGGGCGTCGGCGGTGAGTTTGAGCCAGTCATTGTTGCGCCACCGGGATTTTTTGAGCTTGCCGTATTCACGCGCCATCAGAAATCACCTGCCGAGTACCGGTGGCATTCGACGGCGAGACTGCGATGCCCGCGCCGCCACATAGCCCGGCACGTGTCGACGCTGAAGATGCCCGGCGTGCCGAGGGATTGCAGATGTTCCGCGGTGGTGACTGCGGCGTCGACCATCACCGCGGAGATACCGTGCCCGCAGCGGTGCCGGTCGACTTCCGGGTCGCGGATGCACCCGCACGCGCCGATCGGGGTAGATCGCACCGCGTGCCAGCGTCGGCGCGCGTTGCCCGCGTGTGGGTCGTAGCGTTTACACTGCTTAGTGCTGGTGGTGTAGTTGGTGTCGGGGTCCCCGGTCCGGAGGTGGTAGCCCGGTCGGGGCCCGACTTCCAAGGCGGGCGGCCCCACGTCGTCAGGCATCGTCACCACCGGCTTCCAGCTCAGCCAGATCGCGACGGGCCGGCTCCAGAAGAACACGCAGCTGGTCGAGCTGCTCCGGGGTGAACGGCGGCGCCTGCGAGACAAGCTGTTTGATGTAGGCCGTGGTTTTCGCGTAGATGAGGTCACGCTTGGCGTCTCGCGCTTCAGGTGAGTCCGCGCCGTAGTGGCGGACCGCAAGCGCACGACGGGAACGCTCTACGTAGACGGGGTTAGACATCCGATGCTCTCCGGGTACGTCAAAATGACCCCACCGAGAGAGCGGGCTAATGCGGGCAAGAACTTCGGCGCTGCTCCGCTGAGCCTAGGCGTTTTCTTTTCGCCGGTTACCTACGCTAGTAGGGCAAGTACGAGATATCCAGCGTAGGTACCGGCGTGTCATGTAACCGGTCAAGCAATTCGTTGAGTTTCGCTGGGCTCAGCCGTGTGTCGCGGCCACATCGTCGGCATTTAAACCGCTGGGTGTTGGTGAGCGGTTGGTCGGAATCCGCTGTTGTCCAGTAGCCGAACGGCCGCCACCACGCGGACTCCTCTGGAGGCCCGACGCTGCACCATCGGCCGTTGCGGTATTCGCGAATATCGAGTTCGCGATGCTGCCCCTTATTGGTGCATGTCACCCAGGTCATCGCCGCCACTCAATCACGATGCGCTCCGGGTCGAACCGGCCCTGCTCCGGGCGATAACCCTTGCCGACCGGCTTGATCGTCGCGGTCAGCATCACGTTGACGATGGCGCGCTGACGGTCCGGGTCCATCCGGGCGAACGCCTTGTACACGCGGCCGCTGCCCAGCGGGATATCGGCGAATACCCGCGCCTTGGACGCGTCGGTCATCTTCGCTTCGATCGCGTCTAGCCGGGCTGTCAGCCGGTTACGGATGGCACGCCACTCCGCGGTGCTCAGCTTGTCGTCGGCCAGCTCGTCGGCCAGCTCGTCGCGGCGGGCGCGGATGGTGTTGGCCTCGGCGCTCAGCGCCTCGAGGTCGGGTGCGTCGCGGTCGATCAGCAGCTCCTTGGCGTCCGGCTCCGCCAGCCGGGCACAGACGACACGGCGGATCAGATCGTCGGCGTCGGGCTTGGAGATCGCCACCCCAAGGCATTTCCAGCAGCGGTAGCGTTCCTGGCCTCTGGGGCCCAGATAGCCACCGATACGGCCCCCGTCAGCGCACTTGCCGCAGCGCAGCACACCGGTCAAAAAGTGCTTGCGAACGGTCTTGGGGCCGGGTTTGCGCGCCGGGTCATCCAGCACGGCTTGGGTTGCCCGCCAGGTCGATTCGTCCACCAGCGCCGGCCAGTTGCCCGGTCCGACGATCACGTTGTTGTGGGCCCGCAGGCCGGCGTTGCGCGGGGAACGCAGAAACAAGCTCAGGGTTGATGCCCGCCACGGCTTGCCGTTGCGGCCGTAATAGCCCTTGGAGTTCCACTCCCGCGCCAGCCCGGACAGCGACGCGCCGCCTAATACCGCCTCGTAGGCCTTGCGGACCAGCTTGGCCTCAACCGGGTGCGGCTGGTGGTCGTCGGTGTAGCCGAACGCCTGGTGCCACTTGGGTTTACCCTGCTCGGCCATCTGCTTGAACGCAGCCACCTTCCGGGCAGCCGCGTGCTCGACTTCATGGCGGGCGACATTGGCCATGATCCCGGCGATCATCCGGCCTTGCGGTGTGGCCAGATCAACCTCGCCGCTGACGGTGGCCAGCGCGATCTGTTGGGTGTCGGCTATCTGGATGAACCGCTCCAACTCGATCGGCCGACGGTGCAGCCGGTCCAGGTCCCAGGCGACGACCGCGGTGATGATGCCGTCCTCCATGTCCTTCAGCAGCCGCTGGTACTCGGGCCGGGGCTTGCGCGGGTTAGACGCGCTGCGGTCGTTGTCGACGTATTCGCGCAGGTTCTTCCACTTTTTGCGCTTGGCCAGCGCGCGACACTCGGCGCGCTGGCGGTCGATGGCGACCTGGTTTTTGTGGCGGTCCAGTGATTGCCTCAGGTACAGCGCGGTAGCCATGCTGGCTATTGTAGGTTATCCGGCAAGTTGGTAATGGGTACGGCAATAACATTTCAGATTCGACGCATGCGTCGGCCCACCCTTCGCGTAGGGGATCGTATGGTCCACATCGCAGTCAAACGCCGGCTTATCGCAGCCCGGCCAGCGGCAGGTCAAATCCCGGCAGCGCACAAAATCGGCCAGCGCTTTCGAGGGGATGTAGCCGCGCTCGGGTGCGGCATCGGCGGGATGAACCAGCGCCACCAGCTTGGCCGACTTCGCCAGTTCCTCAACCAGTTCGGATGGGATGAGCCCATCGGTTGCTACCAGCGACCCCGGCGCACCATTGGTCCCGTCGAGGCTGGCTTGTTCGGTGATCACATGGATCACCACCGGGCTGGCCGGGCGCTTGCCGGCCGCACAATCGGCGCGCCCACAACGACAGCCCAATCGATCGGCCCCGGCGGCCAATGCCCCCAGCGCATCGGCGCGGCGCTGGGCGCGGGTGCGCGGATCGTGCTCACACACCGTGGCCGCCAAGCCATCCAACCGCTGGTCCAAGGCACGGGCGTCGGTGGTGAACAAGGTGCCGTGGATCTCGGCGATGCCCTCCAGGCCAGCAGAAATCCACACCTCCCGATCGGTTTGGTGCTGTTTGCGGCGGCGCACCGCATCGGCGTCCGCCGTGGCCACGATCTTGTCGATCCGCCCAGCTAACCGGCCCTGGGTTAGTGATGGCCAGCGCGGCACCGCCACCGCCAACTGGGCATCCACCGCGGCCAACACCTCGGGATCGCTGATCAAATCGGTGCGAAACACAATCGTCTGAAACAACCGCAGCCCAATATCGCCGGCCTTGAATACCTCGGCGGTCTTGGGCAGCCGCTCACGCATGGCCCGGGCATAACGCAGCCGACTCGACGCCAGCCCCTGGCTGATCCGCAGCGCCGCGGCCACTTCGGCGCTCACCGCCTCCTCGGTGTCGATCGCCCATTGCTCGGTTTCCGAGCAGCGCGACAACCGATACCCGAACAACTCACCGATCGCCACCAGCTGCTCAGCCGCGGCCCGGTTCTCCGCCCGTGATGACGCACAGATCCGATCCACCAGCACGCTCGACTCCGGGGTGGTCGACGGGTGGTGGCGCTCAAACATCTCATCAAACCGGGCAATCACCTCCCGGCGCGCGGCTTCATCGAACATACATTCGATCATAGAGGTGGGGTACGACAGAATGCCTGACGGATCCGCCGCTCGCACCCGCTCGGGTGCCGGGCTGCAGCCGCGTCGACCTGGCTCAGGTCTCGGCAGGCGTCGCCTGGGAAACGTCGGTGTACCTGTTCGCGCATCCTGAAGTCAACGACTACTTCACCAGGGTCAAGGGCCAGCCGCGCAGGAAGCAGAAGTGGAGCGCCGGCTAGCGGGGCGATTGGCGTCTCAGGGGTTTGCTGCAACCGCATCGAAGATCGTGGTCGGTGTTTGCAGTTCTACCCAGCGCGGGTACACCGCTTGACAAGTGGTCAATTGAAGGGAGGGCCACAATGATCGTCGCCGGTGTCGTCCTGCTGCTTCTCGGTTATCTGCTGCCCCTGGTGCTGCCAGTGCCGCTCGTGTTGGTGACCATTGCTATCTGGCTGGGTTGGATCTTGCTCATCGTCGGAGTTGTCCTCTGGCTGCTCGGCTCAGTCGGAAGGCGTCCGGTCGGCGGCAGACGCCATTACTGGTGAACAGCTCGGGTCATTAGTCCCCTTCCCGACGCGAAATATCCGCAGCTTTGGCGCCGATAGGTAACGGGCGTTCAGAAGACGCAGCGGAACCCGATGTGGGTGGTCGCGGTGTCCTGCGACTGAGGCGAACGCGCCGCGGGCCGGTAGCGGTGGCAGTACTCCGGCGCGCACAGGTGCGAACCGCCCTTCAGCGTCTGATTGACGGAAGGATCAGCGCGCACGCACGGTGTGCAGCAGGATTTCGGGGGCTGATCCAGCCGGTGATGGGTGCTGTATTCGGTGGCGGTCCACTCCCAGACGTTGCCGATCATGTCCAGCAACCCGAACCGATTTGGCGGGAAGGCACCCACCGGCGAGGTCCCCGTCCAGCCGAGGGCGCCGTCGTTGCGGTACGGGAACCTGCCCTGCCAGGTGTTGGCCATCAACTGGCCGTCGGGCTTCTCCTCGTTGCCCCAGGCATACGTCGTGGCCATTCCGCCGCGGGCCGCGTATTCCCACTCCGCCTCGGTGGGTAACCGCCGCCCTGCCCACCGCGCGTAGGCCGCGGCATCGGGGTAGGCGACCTGTACCACTGGGTGATTGGCCTTCTCAGCGACGTCACTGTGCGGGCCGAATGGGTGGCGCCAGCATGCATCCGGTACCCAGTGCCACCACTGCCGCCAGTCGCGCAAGTCAACCGGACCCGGCGTTGGACGGAACACCAGAGCGCCCGGGACAAGGTCGTCCGGGTTCGCACCGGGATACTGCGCGGGATCGATCGATTGTTCGGCGACCGTCACATAGCCTGTGGCAGCGACGAATTCGGCGAATTGCGCGTTGGTCACCGGATGCCGTTCCATCGCGAACGGGGCCACGCTAGCCGTATGGATGGGAGCTTCTTCGGGGTAGAAGCTCGTCGAACCCATCCGAAATGCCCCGCCGGGCAACTCCACCAGCTCGGTCAGCATGATTCAGGGTATGACGACCGCGAAGTCGACCATCAGCGCGATTTTGGCAGCGTCGAAACCCAGCAGCCCGGCAGGCCCTTCCTGATGGATGGCGACCAGATAGCCCTTCGTGTTCGTCCAGATATGTGCGATGCGGTCGGCGAAGGCGATTGCGCCTGACGATCCGCGGTACGTGCCGGTCAGCTGCTGGCTGCTGTACCCGCAGAACGGAGCTGGGTTGATGGCCACTTCGGCACCCGCCTTCGATCGCATCATCGCGTCGTACTGAGCGAAGGCTGCGGCAGGAGTGAGAATCGTCGACGCGATAGTGACCTTTCCCGACATGCCGTCAGGTCCTGCTAACGCCAGTGCCACCTCACCGTCGCCGGGCGTCGACGTCCAGCCGTCCGGCACGCTGATGGTGATTTTGGGCGCGGCAGGGTCGGCCACGGTGGCGCTAGTGGGCTTGCCGACGACGCTGGTCGGCGGCAGACATTCCAGCGCATCGGGCGGTATGTGCCCGGGCAGCGTCGTCTCGACACCGGGAACGCCGGTGAGCGGGTCTGGCTGTGTTGGACCGGCAACTCCCGTCGAGGAGCTCGGTGCTTTTGCGGAAACCGCCTTCCCCGCAGTGGTATCAACGCAACTGGCCAGGACGGCCGCCACAAGGGCCGAGTAGAGCACCACGCCCCAATGCCTCACCATTTCAGTCGCGCGCAAAAGCCAGGGCTAGTTTGTTTCCCAGGTCCGTGTATGCCGCGCCGGAGAGGTCGACGGTGACGTGAGCGATCGCTCCGCCGGTGAACGCGAATGGCGGCTTGTAGCGGCTCGACACTCCGGAACCGCTGTTGCGGCCGATACTGATGGCCGCGCCGGCTAGGCCGAACGTTCCGGGGTGGGTCTTCATGTCTGGCAGCGCCGCAACGGCGGTGTCGTCGATGTAGAGGGTGGCTTCACCCAGTGGGGTGTGACTGTTTTCCACCGTGCCGGTCCGGACGTATTGGACGCCCAGGAGGTGTCGGCCCAGCGGAACCGCGCCGGGTGAGGAGATCGTCTGCTCCTGCTCACCGAGGAAGTTATAGACGTAGTGCAGCCGTCCGTCCTGGATGAGCAGGACGTGTCCGCCGTGGGCACCGCCCTGTTTGAATAACACCCCTTCGGCACCGGTGCTATCCACGGTCACGTCGGCCAACACCGAAAACGACCGGCCGTGGATTTCGGCGCCGGCACCCATGCCGATGTCGGCGGTATCGGGATAATAAGTGTAAGTGGACCGTTCGCCGGCCAGGTATGGGCGCCAGCGCGACAATGTTTCCAGCATGTTGAAATCGGCTAGCGGCAGCCCGTTATATTTGGCGGCCTCCGAAAACCACAGCGCCTTCAGTTCCTCGAGCTTGTCGGGCTGCTCGGTGGCGAGGTCGTGGCACTGGCTGCGGTCGGCTTGGATGTGGAAAAGCTCCCACCGGTCGGCGTCGAAGTGTGACCAACCCGCGGGTGTGGCGGCGTGGACGGTGTTGGCGAACCAGCCTTTGTGCCATATGCCACGTGTGCCCAGCATGGTGTAGAACTGCGTTTCCTTGACCACCGCACTCGGATCTTTCAGCGCCGCTTTGAAACTGACACCATCCAGCGGACGCTGAGCGATGCCTTTGACCGTCTCTGGCGCCGTGATGCCCACGAGGTCGTAGACGGTC
>NZ_DASRBZ010000087.1:0-8928 GCF_035653355.1 Mycobacterium sp.
TCGTACTGCTGCGGACCGAGGCGACGCGCATTGGCGCCGAGCGCGTCATCGGCAACAAGTTGCGGATCGTCGAGCTCGCGCCTGGCTTGATCGAGATCATGGCTATAGGAACCGCGGTGCGCCGCGTCGAGGGTATGGCACCGGCCGGCGCCGCGCTCATCCCGCAGGCGCTCATCGTCGAGCGCGACACGATTGAGGCCAAACGGACGCTCCAGGAGAGAACGTTCTCAGCAGTGGACGTCGGCCGGACGCAGATGCAAATGTCGTCGCAGCGTGGCTGCGCCGTAGCCTCGGCGGTCTTCCTGGTCCCGATTGTGCTGATCATCCTCACGATCGTCATCCGGCTCGTGACGCGGCACTGATGGGCTTCCGTTGTCCTTGATCTTGTATCCGCCGAGAAAAAAGTGGGAGCTGATCTGCACGTCACGCCAGGTTCGACCGTCGGGGATACGCGATGGTTGGATCAGTGAGCACATTGACGACGGCAGGCAGCCCGCTGCCGAGCGCCCGTTCCAGGGCGGGGCGCAGCTCGGCGGGCGTCGAGACCAGCTCACCGTGGCCGCCGAGCACGCGTGCCACTTCGTCGTACCGGGTGCCCGGCCGCAGCTCGGCAACCACCGAGTAGCCGTAGAGAGCCTCCATGGGGTGTTTCTCCAGCGCCCAGACGCCGTTGTTGCCGACCACCGAGACCACCGGCACGCCGTGGCGGACGAGGGTGTCCCACTCCATGCCGGAAAACCCGAACGCCCCGTCGCCCTGTAGGAGTACCACCTGGCGGTCCGGCCGGGCCAGCTTGGCGGCCAGCGCATAACCCGGGCCGGAACCAAGGCAGCCGAACGGGCCGCTGTCGAGCCACGCGCCCGGGACGTAGCTGTCGATCACCCGGCCGGCGTAGGACCCGAAGTCACCGGCGTCAACCACGATGATCGCGTCGCGGTCCAAAAGCGGCGCCAGTTCGGCATACACCCGCATGGGGTGCAGCGGTGCGCGGTCGTCGGCCAGCTCGGCGCCTTCCAGATCGCGTGCGGTGGTTTCGGTTTCGCGCAACAGGGCGATCCAGTCCTCATGGTGGATCCCGTTAGGGTCGGCAAGCGCCGACAAGGTCGCCGATAGGTCGCCGTAAAGCCCGGCGGCGATCGGACGGGGGTGCTCGCGCTGGGGTGCGGTGCGGTCTGCCACGATGAGCTGAGTCTCGGCTCCGAACACGCCGCCGAAGCCCAGCCTGAAGTCCATCGGCACTCCGAGCACCAGCGCAACGTCGGCCTGCCGCAACGCCTTTGAACGTGCACGCGAAAACGCCAGTGGATGGTCGGCGGGCACCGTCCCGCGTGCCATCCCGTTCATCAGCACCGGAATGCGCCGCTGCTCGACCAGCCGAAACAGTGCCGCTTCGGCGTGGCCCCACCACACGTTGGTGCCCGCCATGATCACCGGCCGCCCTGCCGCGGCGAGCAATTCCGCGGCACGGTCAACGGCGTTGCCGTCGGGTGTGGCTGCCGGCGGCGGGTCGGCCAGCGCGCCGGCCCGGTTATCGTCCTCGCATGGCGAAAACACGTGGTCCATCGGGAAGTCGACGAACGCGACCCCAGAGGGGGCGGCCACCGTCGCCCGCAGTGCGTCGTCGATCAGTCGCCCGGCATCGTCGGCGGACTTCGCAGTGGCTGCGAAGCGGGCTAGCGGCGCCACAAACGGCACATGATCGATTTCCTGCAGCGAACCCATGCCCCACCGCGCCGCCGGCGCCCGACCGCCCAGCACCAGCAGCGGCGACTGGTTTTGCTGCGCGGCCGCCATCGCGCTCATCCCGTTGGTGACACCGGGACCGGCGGTCAGCGCGGCAACACCCGGTTGGCGTGTCACCTTCGACCAGCCCTCGGCGGCGAAGGTGGCGGTCTGCTCGTGGCGGGTGTCGATCAACCGGATGTTTTCGCTGCGGCAGCCGTCGTAGATGGAGAACAGGTGGCCGCCCGACAGGGTGAACATCGTGTCGATCCCGCTGACCCGCAGCCGCCGCGCGATCAGGCGGCCGGCGTGGATGGTCTGGCTGGGGGCATCGGTGCTCATTGGCCGAGCGTAGCGGCGATCGCAAGCGCGGCGGAGCCGGGCGCAGCGGGTCGCCGCCAGCCGTCGCCATGGCACTCTCGCCGGGCCGCTGAGGTAGCTTCGCGGGAAAATCTCGTGACGCCAGCGTTGGATCGACGCCCTAGGCGGCAAGCACCGAGGGAGTAGCGAACCGTGGAGTTGTTCAAGCCATCCATCAACTGGGGCCATGCCCTGGTGGATTCCTTGCAGTGGATCGCGGTGGTGTGGTCCATCAGCGCAGTCTGCGTGATCGTCGTCCTGGCGCTGCTGAAGTTGCTCACTCCATGGGGCCACCAGTTCTGGCGTATCACCGGGGACTATTTCACCGGCCGTCACAGCATCCCGGTCTGGCTGATGCTCGGTGTGCTGCTGTTGTCGGTCGTCATCGCCGTGCGCCTTAACGTCTTGTTCAGTTTCCAGGCCAACGACTTGAACTCGTCGGTGCAGACCGCCGTGCAAGGCATGGCGACTGGGAACCAGGCAGTGAAACGCTCTGGGTTGCACGGCTTTTGGATGTCGCTTTTGATCTTCAGCATCATGGCGGTGCTGTATGTGATGCGGGCAATGCTCGACATCTACCTGACGCAACGCTTCATCGTGGCGTGGCGGGTGTGGCTCACTGATCGGCTCACCGGTGACTGGCTGACCGGCCGTTCCTACTACCGCGGCCGATTCATCGACGCCACCATCGACAACCCCGACCAGCGCATCCAGCAAGACATCGACGTGTTCACCGCCGGGGTGGGAGCCACGCCCAACGTGCCGTCCAACGGCACCGGCAATGTGTTGTTGTTCGGCGCCGTGCAGTCGGTGCTGTCGGTGTTTTCGTTCACGGCCATTCTGTGGAGTCTGTCCGGCACCCTGACCGTGTTCGGGGTGAGTATGCCCAGGGCGATGTTCTGGATTGTCATCGTCTACGTGTTGGTCGCGACCATCATCGCGTTTTGGATCGGCCGGCCGCTGATCTGGCTCAGTTTTCGCAATGAGCTCACCAACGCCGCGTTCCGCTATGCGTTGGTGCGGGTTCGAGACGCCGCCGAAGCCGTCGGTTTCTACCGTGGTGAGCGGGCCGAACGGGTGCAGCTCAACCAGTGGTTCCGCCGGATCATCGACAACTACCTGCGATTCGTGAACCGGATGATCGGGTTCACTGGCTGGAACGCCTCGATGAGCCAGGCGATAGTCCCGTTACCCTGGGTGATTCAGGCGCCGCGCCTGTTCTCCGGCCAGATCAAGTTTGGCGACGTCACGCAGACCGCCGCGGCCTTCGAGCAAATTGAAGGTGGCCTGTCCTTCTTCCGCAACGCCTACGACCAGTTCGCCAGCTATCGGGCCGCGATCATCCGGCTGTACGGGCTGGTCGTAGCGGATGAAAAGGCTCGAGAGCTGCCCGAAATTCTCACCACCGCTAGCGTCGACGACCGCGTCGACATCGAAGGCTTAGAGGTGCGCACGCCGGACGGCGACCAGCTCATCGATTCCCTCGACGTGCAGCTGTCGCCCGGCGAGGCGTTGGTGATCACCGGACCGTCGGGCAGCGGCAAGACGACGCTGTTGCGCAGTCTTGCTGAGTTGTGGCCCTATGCGTCGGGGACGTTGCGGCGACCCGACGGCGCGAAGGAGACGATGTTTCTTTCGCAGCTGCCGTATGTGCCGCTGGGCGATCTGCGAGCCGTGGTGTCGTATCCGTCCTCCGCCGACGACGTTGCCGAGAGCGAGCTGCGGGAGGTGTTGACGAAAGTGGTGCTGCCGCATCTGGTCGACCGCCTCGACGAAGAGCAGGACTGGGCGAAGGTGCTCTCGCCGGGTGAACAGCAGCGGGTCGCGTTCGCCCGGGTGCTGTTGACCAAGCCCAAAGCCGTGTTCCTCGACGAGGCCACGTCGGCGATGGACGAAGGGCTCGAGTTGGCGATGTATCAGTTGTTGCGCAACGAGTTACCGGACACCATCGTGGTCAGCGTCAGCCACCGCGGTACTGTGGAGCCGCATCACGATCATCGCCTTCAGCTACTCGGCGAAGGGCGCTGGCGGCTCAGCCGGGTCGAGCAGGAGCCGGCACCGGTTTAGCGCGCGGTAATGCCTACCGTGTAGCGGCGTGGGCGCCGGCGCGGCGGCCGAAGAACGAGCCTTCTCCGAGCTGGGTGCCGCTGGCGTATCCCTTGCCGTCCTGGGCGATATTGGATGCGCACGCGCCGACCGCATATAAACCGGGGATGACGGTCCCGTCGTCGCGCAGCACCTCGCCGTCCACCGACGTGGCCAGCCCCCCGACGGTGAACCCGGCATACATCGCCTTACCCAATGACAGGTCAAACGCGCCCCAGGGCCCTTTGTCTTGCGGCGCAAGGAATTCCGGCTGCTTATGGAAGTCGGGGTCTTCCCCGCGGGCCGCGAACTCGTTGTAGCGGTTCAGCGTCGCAACGAGATTGCCCGTTGGGATGCCCAGCGCGGCTTCCATCTCTTCGACGGTCTCCCAGCCGTCGATCAACGGCACCAGCGGCACTTGTGGGCGTTGCAGGTGCGCTTCGTCGACGATCAGATACGCTGCGCTGTCGGGCTGGTCCATCGCGAAACCCGAAGTGCGCGAATGATAGGAATCCTCGGCGACGAATCGCTTTCCGAGTTTGTTGACGATGATCCCGGTGAGCAGGATCGACGGCGGGTAGGCCGGCGCCGTGATGAAGATCTGGTCCATGTGCTGAGTGGCGCCACCGGCCGACATACCCAGCCGGATGCCCAGGCCGTCGTCGTAGGTGTTGCCCAAAACGAATGGCTTTTCGGCCAGTTTCGGGGTATACCGCGCCACCATCTCCTTGTTCATCACGAAGCCACCGGCTGCGATGATCACTGACTTCGCTTTGACCGCACCGGTTTCCGAGAATTGCTTCCACATCACCCCCGTGATCGCGCCTGACCCGTCGACGATCAGCTGCGTCGCACCAGTCTCATACCGGATCTGCACACCGAGGTTCTCGGCGCGCTTGAGCAGCAAGTCGATCACCAGCTTGGCGCCCTCGGTGTCGCCGGGCACCGGCACCTTATGCCCACGCGGGGCCGGCACCGCTTTTTCAAAGAACGGCCAGACCTTCTCGTTACCGGTGTACATCAACCCTTCGGTGTTGGGCTGAATCACCGCTTTCTCGGGATAGAAACTGCGCTCGAACTGAAATCCAAGGCTTTCAAGCCAATTGAAGTGCTCCACGCTGCTCTCGCAGTAGGCGCGGATCTTTTGGTGATCCGGATCCCGCGACACCGCGACCAGATACTTATACATCTCCTCTGGCGAATCCGGGTGACCAGTCGCCTGCTGAACCGCGGTGCCGCCGCCGAGATAGAAATGCCCGCCGGCCATCGCGGTGGTCCCGCCGGCCGCGGCGGCGCGTTCCAATACCAGCACCCGGGTCCCGGCGGCCGCCGCACTGACCGCCGCGCAGCCACCGGCGATGCCGAAGCCGATCACCACTACGTCGACGTCATCCGACCATGACGTCACCTCGTCCGCGTGAACGGTTCCCGGGATCTGGATGCTCACTGCTGCTCCTGCTTCACGTAGTCGAAAAACACCCGAATTTCCGGCGAGATGAGTGCGATCTCCACGAACGGCACCCCCGCCTGCGGCGCCGACACGTAGGCGAACCGCATCCCGCCGGGCATCAGACCTTCCTGCGCAACCGCTGCCCCGTGCTCGCCTGCCGCGGCGACCATCGTGTCGAATTCGTCGGCGCTTTTGGCCTCGACGCAGATGTGGTGCAGCCCGGGCCCACTGTCCCGCAAAAAGTCACTATAGATGTTCGGCCCGCGAACCGGTTCGATCAGCTCCAGCTGCATGTCACCGAGGTAGCTCAGCGAGATGCTGGCGACGAAGTCGGCCGGCTCGCCGTGGTAACGGCAGGTGTCCGAAGGAAAGTGCACCTCGGGCAGCCGCACCCACTTGCGGACGCCTAATACGCCGGTGAGAGCGGTTTCGGTGGCGTTCAGGTTGGCGGTTACCCACGCGATCTGGACCGGCGATCCGGCGTGCACGATCATCGTCTCGCAGGATAGCCCAGCCGGTAGGCGGACAGATAGACGTTGCCGTGGCCAACCGCCGCTGGCGAGTCAAAGCCTGATGAACACGTTCTAATTCACGTGTCTCGACGCCCGGACTTCGCCGCTGGGTGCGCGTTCAGGCGCGCGGCGCGAGGCCGGCCGCTGCGCTGCTGACCTTGCCTACCCCGACGTCCTCGCGGACCTGTTGGGAAGCCGACACCCAGGACACCGCCGCCGGGAACTGCCCCCACCTACTGTTGAACATCCCGACGATGAGCGCAGACCCCGGGTTGCTGGTCACATACACCGGCCCGCCGGAGTCGCCGTTTTGGCTGACGACGCCTTCGGACATGGTGAACCAGCCGTTGTTGACGCGCTCGACCGTGCCGCAGCTTTCACCAGTGACGACGCCGAAGTGGCAGACGGGATCTCCCGGCCGCACCACGAGACCGGGATCTGATCCCAGCGCACGCCCGCCGGGCAGAATGTGGTTCGCGGTCACGTCGTCGGCCAGCACAATCGCCTCATAGTCGTTGATCTGCTGGTCGGTTGCGACGGTGGTGCCGTTGGGCGTGTTGTCGCGGAACGTAGCCAGGTTGCCGATGACGTGGTTGTCCTTGTCGGTGACAGGGCCGTGGCCACGGCAGTGGCCGGCAGTGAAGGCGACCCGCAGTCCCGGATCGACGTAACCCAAGGTGCATAGGTGGGTGTCTTGATGGATTTCCATGCCCGGATACACCAGCACGGGGTCGGCACCGGCGACCATCGGCGCCAGCCATGCCGTCAGCGCCGCGGTCAGCGTCGCGGCGAACGCGGATATTGCAGCCCGGCGCACCATCGACTCCGATCCGTCGGCGGCCGGCACCACGCCGGCCGAAGGTTAGTTGCTGTGCAGACCATCGGCGTAGCGCTTCGAGACGTTACCGGCTTGTGACCCTCGACGACGGTCGAGCGAGAAATTCTCCCGCGGAGCCCGCGTCTAGCCGCCCAGTGCTGCGCGGCTGCCAGCCGGGTGGTCCGAACACGTAACCCAGCCGATCACGAAGCCGCGCGGCCGAGCGCACATCGCGGGCGATCGCGACGTATTCGTAGGTCTGGAGCTTCCAGATGTTGAAGGTGTCGACCTGCTTGGTCAGCCCGTAGTGCGGTCGGAAGAGCTCGGGCTGGAACGTGCCGAACAGCCGGTCCCAGATGATGAAGATGCCGCCGTAGTTCTTGTCCAGGTAATCGGGGTCCATGCCGTGGTGCACCCGATGGTGTGACGGAGTGTTGAAGACGAATTCGACCGGCCGCGGTAGCTTGCCGATCCGTTCGGTGTGCACCCAGAACTGATAGATCAGGTTCACCGAGAAGCTGGCGAACACCATCCACGGCGGAATCCCCAACAGCGGCAACGGAATCCACATCAGAATTTCGCCGCTGTTGTTCCACTTCTGGCGCAGCGCGGTGGCGAAGTTGAAGTACTGGCTGGAGTGGTGGGACTGATGCGTGGCCCAGATCAGACGAACTCGATGAGCGATGCGGTGATAGGTGTAATACAGCAGGTCGACACCGAGGACCGCAATCACCCACGTGTACCACCGGGTCGCCAACAGATGCCACGGGGCCAGGTAGGCGTAGATCGCGGCATAGCCCAGCAGCGCCAGGAACTTCCAGCCCGCGGTGGTGCCCAGCGACACCAGGCCCATCGAGATGCTGGTCAGGGAATCGCGGGTCAGGTACGCCCCGGAGGGCGGCCGCTCGGCCTTCTCGATGTGTTCGAGCTTGCGGGCGGCGGTCCACTCCAGGATCAGCAGCAGCAGGAAAAACGGGACGGCGAAGAGCACCGGGTCGCGCATTTGCGCCGGCAACACCGACAAGAAATCCGCGATCGCATCCACATCCGACACCCTACGAGCCACGGAATCTCGTAGGCACTAATCCTCTACGCGAGCTGACTACGCGGCGGCTTCCGGCGGAAATGCAGCGCGGTTCGCGATCGCAGTGTGATAGGCATGCACCCGCCCAGGGATGGTGGATACCACCGCGATGGTCCGGCCGTCGCGCCCGTAGGCGGCGACGAACTTCCAGGCGTCGATGTCGCCCTCGATCACCTGCATCGCGTCGTAATCGTCGGGGACGCCGAGCATTTGCAACTTGACGTCGTATTGATCCGACCAGAAGTAAGGCACCTCGTCGTACGGATCACCGCGCCCCGGGCCGGCCAGCAGTGTGCATGCGGCCGCGGCACCTTGGCGTGCGGCGTGTTCCCAGTGCTCGACCCGCAGATGCTTGTCGTAGAGCGGGTGCCACCAGCGGGCCAGATCACCGGCCGCGACGACACGGGTACCGCCCTCGACCGCACCGGTGGCATCGCACACCACGCCGTCGTCGATGCGCAAACCCGAACCGTCCAACCAGTCGGTGGCCGGGGCGACCCCCAGGCCGATGAGTACAAGGTCGGCCGGCAACTCGTTGCCGTCGGTGAGCCGAACAGCCCTTATGTAGCCCTCGCCGATAAACGTGTCCACGCCGACGCTGACCCGGACGTCCACCCCGTGCTGGCGGTGCAACGCCGCGTAGCGATCTGCCATCTCCTCGCCGAGCGCCCCCAGCAACGGACCTGCGGTCAATTCGATCAACGCCACATCCAGCCCCAGCGACCGGCAACTCGCGGCGACCTCGGCGCCGATGAATCCACCGCCAACAACGACGACCCGAGGACGCGCCTGCAGACGCTGGCGGATCGCCAGGCAGTCGTCGACCGTGCGCAGCAAAAACACCCCGTCCGGCACGGGGCCGCCCGGCCATTCCCGGGGAGCGGCGCCGGAGGCGATG
>NZ_DASRBZ010000088.1:0-3491 GCF_035653355.1 Mycobacterium sp.
CATTCGCGACATTGTGCGTCAGCGCGCAGAGGCGGCCGGGTTATGCGATGTCGAGAACTTCGCGCGGTCCTGGCACATCTTGATGAAGGGCTCGATCATCTCTGCTGCCGAAGGCGACGTGGAAGCAGCGCAGCGCGCAAAAGCCATGGCCCGCATGCTCATCGAGCGCCACCGGAATTCGTAGACGCTAGCCGGTAGCACTGCCGGATTTGTCGGCGTGATCGGCTTCGAGCTCGGCGATCGCGCGGGCGGTGCGTTCCCGGAACAACGCTGCGGCGATGGCGCCGGCCACCACGGCGACCACCAGGGCGATCCAGGAAAAGCGGGTTAGCCAGCGCTCGGCGGCCACCCCGGCGAAGTAGATCAGCGCGGTGGTACCACCCGCCCAGCAGATGGCACCGGATACGTTGGCCACCAGGAACCGGGGGTAGCGCATCTTCAGCGCGCCGGCGAGCGGGCCGGCGAAGATCCGCAGCAGTGCGATGAACCGCCCGAAAAACACCGCTCGGGCACCCCAGCGGTCGAACAGCCGCTCGGCGAAGGCGACGTGCGCGGGACCGAAGTGCTTGGGGAAACGTCGGCCCAACCAGTCGAAAAGCGGCATCCCGAGCCGACGGCCGACGGTGTAACCGATCGAGTCGCCGACTGCGGCTCCGATCACCCCGGCGGCGCCGACACCGACCGGGTTGACCGCCAGTTCGTGGTGCGAGGACATCAGGGCCGCCGTGACCAGCACGATTTCCCCGGGAAGCGGGACGCCCAGGCTTTCGACTCCCACCACGACGCCCACCACCAGATAGACCGTCACCGGCGGGATGGCCTGCAGCAGGGAGACGACGGTCATGGGAACCAGGATGCCTGACCCGGCCGCCGGCCGCGCGCCGGCCCGCTGCGTCAGCCGTTGCGCGATGTGCTGCTGTCGGAGGTGACGCTCTGCAATCGGGTGCGTTTCGGTATTCGTCCATCGCCGGACGACCGCCCGCGAAGCCGCCGCCAGACCCACGGCAGCAACAGCGTCTGGGTCCAGCGCAGCTGCGCGTAGGCGCGCGAACCCGGCGAAGGTTGCGGCGCAGCACAGTTGGACCGCGCCCAATCATGATTGCTGCCAGGCGAATTCAAGGCTTCGGCTGCGGCGGCCGCAAACAGCATGTGTCCTTTCGTCGACGCGTGAATGCGATCGAAACTCCAGGTGTCGAGGTCTCGCATCGAGGCCGCGGTGTAGAGATCGACGAGTCCGAAACCGTAACGCGCAGCGGCCGCGCGGATCACGTCGTTGATGCGAGCCACCCGCGATGCCAGCAGCCGGCCGACCGGCAGAAGTTTGGCGATATCGGGAAACGTTGTCGTTACGACCGTCGCTCCAGACTCGACGAGTCGGGCATACAGCCGCTCGAGGTCGGCTAAGGCTTGATCGAAAGATCGCCCTGGGCGGGTGACGTCGTTCATGCCGACGCACACGGTGATCAAATCCGGGTGCATGGCCAGTGCCTGCGGTAGTTGATCGTCCAGCACCTCGCGCACCCGCCTGCCGCGGACGGCCAGATTGGCGTACTGAAGCCCGGGATAAAGCGAGTCGATGGCGGCGGCTAGCCGGTCAGCGAATCCGATCAGCCCGGCTGAGTCGTCGCCGTCCCATAGCCCTTCGGTTTGGCTGTCTCCGATCGCAACGTATCGGCTGAACTTAGCGGCCGGCACCTAGGCGGCCCGGCCCAATAGCTGTTCCCGACGTGTCGAAGCCCAGTCGGCCATGCGCAATTTCGGCTCGTGGTCACAAAGCGTCAACATCAGCGCCGCCCTCGGTGTCACGGCCAACCCGTAATCACAGGTCCAGTCGGAGCGGGTCATGGTCCACACCAGCACACCATCTGCGGCTACGCCGAATTGCGTGAGTCGCATCGGGCCGAAGTCGCCGAGCGGCGCTACACCGGTGGCATCGCCGGTGCATTGGGACACCGCTCGGAAACCTTCCCACACCACGTCATGCGCGTTTAATGCTGTGTCGTAGACGTCGACTGATTCGCTGTACATCGCCGTAGTGCCGAAGCTGTACGCGGAGTCGGCGTAATCGGTTGAGCCTGGCGGCCGAAGCGGTGAGCCCTTGAACAACAACGCCGCCGAACATTCGGACGGCCGCACGCTGGTGAAGTAGCTGTCGCCGATGTCGGTCATGGCGGCCGGGCCCAGGGGAGTGGGGTCCCCGTCGTGCAGCAGCAGCTCGTGTGCGGACACCGGCAGCTTTGCCTTTGGCGGTGTCACTTTGGTTGTGGCGGTGGACGACGGTTGCCCGGGTGCCGGGATGGCGCGCCCAGCCACCGATGTGGTGCAGCCGACCAATGCGATCCCGACGGTCGCCAGCATGGCCGTGATGCGCCCGGCGCCACTCGATCCCACAAGCATGAGTTTGTACGCTATCGCAGGTACCGTCTCTGACGTGCAGGAAAAGAATCAGCGTGCCGCCGACTCGCTTGCGCCGCAGTATCCGATCGAGTCGGTCGACAAGGCGCTGAAGCTGCTGCTGTTATTGGGTGAGCAGCCCGAGATCCGGTTGAGCGAGGCGACTCGCTATTTGGGAGTGGCGTCGTCGACTGCGCACCGGCTGCTGGCGATGTTGGCCTACAGGGGGTTTGTTCGCCAAGACCCGGTGACCAAGGCTTACGGGCCGGGGCCGGCGTTGACCAGTGTGGCGTTTGCGATTTTCGGCCGCGTCGACATTCAGCGGACCGCCACGCCGGTGATGCGTGCGCTCAGCGAACGTCTGCGAGAAACCGTTCATGTCGGGATGCTCGACGGTGCCTCCGTACGGTTTATCGCCGCGGTCGAAGGCCCCACCGCTGTTCGGGTGGCCTCGCGGCTGGGCCGCACCATGCCGGCGCATTGCACCTCGACGGGCAAGGCCATGTTGGCGCAGTTGTCGGAACAGGAGCTGCGCCAGCTGCTGCCGAACGAAGAGCTGGAACGCATTACGCCGCATTCGATCGGCAGCCGCACCGCGCTAGAAAACGAGCTTGTGCGGGTGCGTGAACGCGGCTATGCCGTCAACCGCGAGGAAAGCGAGGAAGGCGTTGCATCGGTCGCGGTACCGATACCGACCCGCGCGCCTGGACTTGCGCTGGCATTGAATCTCGCTGCGCCGCAACACCGATTGCCCAAGCCGCAGTATTCGGCAGTCGCGGCAGCTCTGGTGGAGGCGGCCAAGGAAATTGGCGACGAACTGGGCTGACCGGCTACTCGATGCGGGCGACCTCGTGCCGCCAGGCGGCATCGACGTTGAAGCCGGGGCCTAGGTCAGGGAGGTCGTCCCAGTCTCGGTCGTCGATGTCGCGTAGGCTGCCGCCGGCCGCCCGGACCCGCAACGACATGCGGGCAAGCGCATCGAGGCTGATCGCCTGCAACACGGCCTGTTGCACAGTGGTTGCGGCACTGGTGATTCCGTGGCCCCGACAGATGACAATCGGCTGGCCGCGCATAGCGGCCACCATTTCCTTACCCAG
>NZ_DASRBZ010000089.1:0-7784 GCF_035653355.1 Mycobacterium sp.
TGAGCACTCTGAGCAGCACCCCTGAGACGGTCACGTTTTCCGGCGCTGGCGGGATCACTCTGGTCGCCGACGAGTGGAATCGCAGCTCGGCCGCATCCTCCGATCGACCGACCGTCTTGATGTTGCATGGCGGCGGCCAGAATCGGTTCTCCTGGAAGAACACCGGCCAGATTCTCGCGGATCAGGGGTTTCACGTGGTGGCCCTCGACAGCCGCGGTCATGGTGACAGCGACCGCGCCCCTGGCGCCGACTACGCCGTCGAGACCCTGACCGCCGACGTGATGCACGTCCTCGACGCGATCGGCCGGCCTGTGGTGGTGATCGGGGCGAGCATGGGCGGGCTGACCGGCATCCTCGTCGCGCATCGGGCTGGCCCAGAGAAGGTCACCCGGCTGGTGCTGGTCGACGTGGTACCACGGTTCGAAAAGCGGGGAAGCGCGCGTATCCGCGACTTCATGTTCAACCACATCCACGGCTTCAGCTCACTCGAAGAAGCCGCTGATGCCGTCGCCGCGTATCTCCCCCATCGCAAAAGGCCGCGTAACCCGGAGGGTTTGAAGAAGAACCTGCGCTTGCGCGACGGGCGCTGGTACTGGCATTGGGATCCCGCGTTTATGACCAAGCCCGGCGACGACCCACAACTGCGCACCGAGAAGTTCGAGCAGGCCGCTGCTGAGCTGAAGATCCCGGTCCTGCTGATCCGCGGCAAGCTTTCGGATGTAGTCAGCCGTGAAGGCGTCCAGCATTTTCTGGCGACAGTGCCTAATGCGGAATTCGTCGAGTTGTCCGATGCCGGCCACACCGCGGCGGGGGACGACAATGACGCATTCAGCGATGCGGTGGTGGCATTCGTAACCCGGTAGCCCTCCTCACGCTGCCGAGTGTGGAGTTGATGCACGCATCGGCCGAAGGTCCGTGACACAACGGCACATTCGGCGCAGGCGGGTTAGTCGCCAGGTTTTTCTTCGTGGCCGCCGAACTGCTTACGGAGAGCCGACAACGCCTTGTCGGCGAACTCGTCGAGGCGTCGCGACGCGAACCGTGAATACAGCGCCGACGTCAACACCGGCGCAGGTACTCCCTCGTCGATAGCCGCGATGGAAGTCCACCGCCCTTCACCGGAGTCGGATACCCGCCCCGCGAACTCGCTGAGATCAGGCGATTCCTGCAGCGCAATCGCGGTCAGGTCCAATAGCCACGAGCCGATCACACTGCCCCTCCGCCACACCTCGGCGATCTCGGGGATGTCAAAGTTGTATTTGTAGAAGTCAGGATCCGCGAGCGGCGCTGTTTCCGCGTCGCCCTGGCCCTTCTGGATGCGGGCACCGATGTCGGCGTTGCGCAAAATGTTCAATCCCTCGGCAAGAGACGCCATCATGCCGTACTCGATGCCGTTGTGCACCATCTTGACGAAGTGCCCCGCGCCGGACGGTCCGCAGTGCAGATAGCCCTTTTCGGACTGAGCGACTTCGCCATCTCGCCCCGGCGTGCGGGGGGCTGCCTCCACCCCGGGTGCGACGCTGGCGAAGATAGGCTCGGCTTGCGCGACCGCGTCGGGGTCACCGCCGATCATCAGGCAGTAACCGCGCTCGCGGCCCCACACACCGCCGCTCGTGCCGCAGTCCAGCAGCCGAATTCCGCGCTCAGACAAAGTCTTTGAGTGGCGGATGTCATCGCGGTAGTAAGAGTTGCCGCCGTCGATCACGGTGTCACCGGCCTCCAGCGTCTTGGCCAGTTCCTCGATCACTCCGGTGGTGATGTCACCGGCAGGCACCATCACCCACACCACTCGGGGCGCGTTGAGTTTCTCCGCGAGTTCTGACAGCGACGACACGCCGATGGTGTTGTCTTCGCCCGCCAATGCCTTGACCGCGTCGGGATTGTGGTCGTACACGACGCATTCGTGCCCGTCCTTGACCACACGGCGCACGATGTTGGCGCCCATTCGACCCAGGCCGATCATCCCCAGCTGCATCCCGTCCTCCTTACCGTCGTGCCTGCTTGTCCCCCGGCATCCACGGCTCCAACCAAGCGTGGTGGCCGCGCAGCAGCGACTGCGCCGCCTCCGGCCCCCAGGAACCGGGTTCATAGGGATGGACCTCACCCGGTGTGTCGAGCAGTGGCTGCACGATTCGCCAGGTCTCTTCGATGCTGTCCTCACGGGCGAACAGCTGGTGATCGCCGATCAGCCCGTCGTGCAGCAGGCGCTCGTAGGGCCGCAGCGGTTCACCGAGGTCCTCTGCGAAAGAGGAGTCCAGATGCACGGCGCGCCATGAATTCCCGTCGTTGGCAGCCAACTGCACGCGCATTCCCGGATCCGGGTCGACGCGCAGCACGATCTGGTTGGGCTCGGCCTTCCTGCGGTTGGGCAGGAACGCCAACGCCGGAACGCGGCGCAGAAACAGCCGAACCTCGGTCACCTTCTCAGGCAGTGCCTTGCCGGCGCGCAGGAAGATCGGCACCCCGGCCCAGCGCCAGTTGTCGATCTCCATCCGCAGCGCGACGAAGGTCTCGGTTTTCGAATTACGGTCCACGCCAGGAATGTCGGTGTAGCCGCGGTACTGTCCCCGGACGTACTGGGCGGGGTCAAGCGCGGGCATCGCGCGGAAAACCTCGGCCCGCTTGTCGTTGAGATCGTCGGCACTCGAGCCGACCGGCGGTTCCATCGCCACCAGCGCCAGCACCTGCAGCAGATGGTTTTGGACAACGTCGCGCAGTGTGCCCACGGAGTCGTAGAACTTGCCGCGCTCCTCCACCCCGAAGTCCTCGGCCATGGTGATGTGGATTTCCGAAATGCTGTGGCGATCCCACAGCTCAGCCAGCGCATGGTTGGCGAAGCGCAGGTATTCCAGCTCGACGACGGGCTGCTTGCCCAGAAAGTGGTCGACGCGAAGGATCTGCTTCTCGTCGAGCACCGCATGCATCCGGGCGTTGAGCTCCTGCGCAGAGGCCAGGTCATGACCGAAAGGCTTTTCGACAGCGACCCGTGAGCGCTCGAGCAACTTGGCCTTGCCCAGGTTCTCCACGATCGGCGCGAACAGGGCCGGCGGCATTTCCAAGTAATACAGGGGCTGGCGCTCTGATCCCATCTGATCGGCAAGCTTGCTGTACAAAGAGCTGTCGGTGACATCACCGGACAGGTATGACAACCGCTCCGCCAGCCGCTTGAACACGGTCTCGTCGAAGCTCTCGCCGCTGTCCTTTATCGCGTCGCGGGCGCGGTCGATCAGCTGCTCGACGGTGATGTCATCGCTGGCAACACCCAGAACGGGGCATTCCAGCAACTTGCGGCGCTCAAGCCGGTACAGCGCCCGGAACGTCATCTTGCGGGCCAGGTCTCCGGTAATCCCGAAGATCACTAGCAAATCGGCGGGGCGACCGTCACCTTCGGCCAAGCCGGCACCTCCAGGGCAAATAGCTCACTAGCAACAACTCGCTCCCCCCGCGGCGGCCACGATCAACCCTAAGCACCCGGATATAGCCCCACAACCAATCGCCGTCGCACTGGATGTAGGCAGGCCACGGCGCCGCGTAGCAGCGCGTTGAATAGATGACCGGATTTCACACCCCCCAAACACGGCGCCAGGCTCTCAGTCGTACCTGTTCGGCCGACCCCGATCACGATCGGGGAAGATTCGTGGCATGGGTGATGCCCCGATGATCGTGGTCTACATCCTGGCCGGGATTGCCGCGATCGAAACCGCGGCGCTGGCCACGGTGTCGGTGCTGCTGGTGCGCAGCCGCCGGGAAGCCGACGCGCTGCGGAACCGAGCCGACGCCCGCAACTGGCTGCTGTCAGGGGGCCGCGAAGCCGTCAAGACGGTGTGGCAGACGGCGAACCTGGTCCGCAAGGAGGGGTTGGGCGCGGTAGTGCGCAGCAGCATCGAAGACCTCGCTGATTGGGCCGAGGTCGAGCGGCCCGATCTGGCCCGCGTCACTCCGGACGGCCGGGTCGTGATTCTGTTCAGCGATATCGAGGAGTCCACCGCTCTCAACGAACGCATCGGCGACCGCGCCTGGGTCAAGCTGATCGCCGAGCACGACAAGCTCGTGCGCAAGTTGGTGAAAAACCACGGTGGACATGTGGTCAAGAGCCAAGGCGACGGTTTCATGATGGCCTTTTCCCAAGCCGAGCAAGCGGTGCGCTGCGGCCTCGAGATCCAGCGTGCGCTGGAGAATGGGTCAAAGCTCAAGCGGCGAAACGGGTTTCGAGTGCGGATCGGCATCCACATGGGTCGGTCGGTGCGGCGCGGTGACGACCTCTTCGGTCGCAACGTCGCAATGGCTGCACGAGTCGCCGGTGAGGCCGCCGGCGGCGAGATCCTGGTCAGCGAGCCGGTGCGCGACGCAATCAGCGACTGCGACGGCATCAGCGTCGACGAGGGCCGCGACGCCGAGTTGAAGGGCTTCAGCGGCACCCACCGCCTCTACGCCGTCAATGCCGCCGACTAGCTGTCGGTAGCGGATTCCGCTAACCGCTGATGTAGGCGGGCCCGCACCTCGTCGGGCGTGTAGGCGTTTCGTCGCCGCTGATCGCGCACAACCAGCGCTCCACCGGCGGCAACACCGACCAGACCGGCCACGCCGAGCCACTTCCACACGTTGCGCATGGGATCAGTCTGCATATCGTGCAGTGGTGGACACCAGTACCGTGACCCTGGACCGCGCGCTGGAGGAGACCCGAACCGGCGACATCTGGCTGTTCCGTGGCCACTCTGCGCCGGACCGCGCCATCCAGACCTTGTCGAACAGCCCGGTCAATCATGTCGCGATGACGGTGGCGATCGAGGATTTGCCGCCGCTGGTTTGGCATGCCGAGCTCGGCGACAAGCTCATCGATGTGTGGACCGGAACCAACCATCGCGGTGTGCAGCTCAACGACGCCCGGCAAGCTGTCGAGCGGTGGATGCGCCGATACGGGCAGCGATGCTGGCTACGGCAGCTGACACCGTATGCCAGCCGCGAGCAGGAAGACCGGCTGCTGCGGGTTATCGCCCGCATGGACGGCACCCCTTTTCCGAGCACCGCGCGGCTCACTGGCCGGTGGTTTCGAGGTCGGATTCCGACCGTGTACGACTGGGTGCGGGGAATCCCGGTGGTGGACAAGAAAGTTCGCGAATCAACCCAGCGACGCAAGGCCCGGCGACGTGAAGTCGGCCTGGAGAGCGCTTACTGCGCCGAGACGGTCGCACTCACCTACGAGGAAATGGGATTGCTGTCGACGGAGAAGTACTACAACTGGTTCGATCCCGGTTCGTTTTGGAGCGGTGACAGACTTCCGTTGGCATCCGGGTATCAGTTGGGCGCTGAAATCGCGGTCGCTTAGGGCGCCGATAGGTCGCGGCGAACAGCGCGCTCGCGGGGCCGCCCTCGGAGATGCCGAAAAGGGCTGGCCGCTCCGACCCGACGGCGTCGAGCACCGCGCGCATGTCCTCCATCCGCTCCTCGAGGGACGGGACGCCCGCTACGGGGTCCGAGAGACCAGTGCCGCGTTTGTCGAACACGATCAGCCGCGCGAACGACGTCAGCCGGCGCTGGAATGCCCGGATCGCGGGTTCGGCCTGCTAGAGCTCGACGTGCGAGGCGAAGCCCGGCACCCAGAGCAGGTCCAGCTCGCCTTAGACGTTGAACTTGAACTCGACCACGTCGCCGTCCCACTGCTCGTCGATAGTCAAAGTCCGAACTTGAGCCGGGCCTCTTCTGTGACCGGAGTGAACAGATTGACGAGGTTTCCATCTGGATCCCGGAATAACAGCGCGCGGTTACCCCACGGCATCGTTGTCGGCTCTGTCACGACCTCGGCCACCCGCCCGCGGAGCCGCTCATACTCCGCATCCACGTCCTCGACAATGAACTCGAGAATCGCGCTGCGGTTGGCTCCCGGCTCGGCGGATCCGTTTCCGAACAGCGGTACCGTCTTGTCGCTGCCGATGGCCAGCGTGCCAATTGGCGTCGGAATCTCAGCGAAAAGCTCGTTCCCCCATACCGCGGAGACTCCGGTGACCATTTCATAGAAGTCGACGAGTCGATTGACGTCGGCCGTGATGATGCGGGTCGAAATGAACTTCATGCAGCGCTCCCTAGAGGCGTGGTGGTGCCGTCGGCGTCCAATGTCTTGCGCAGGGCATGCTAAACACCGGCGCCGACAACAACGGCAAGGCTTGCTTGCGGTTCCCGACCACGCTGGTCAGTACCCGGCTTTGCCGTCGGACGTTTATCCGTGCCGGAACTCGACCACGTCGCCGTCGGCCATCACGTAGTCCTTACCCTCCATCCGGACCTTGCCGGCGGCTCGGGCGGCGGCCATCGACCCGGCGGCAACCAAGTCGTCGTAGGAAACGATCTCGGCTTTGATGAAGCCCCTTTCGAAGTCGCTGTGGATCACCCCGGCCGCCTTCGGCGCGGTGTCGCCCTGGTGGATGGTCCACGCGCGGGCTTCTTTTGGTCCCGCCGTGAGAAACGTCTGCAACTTGAGGGTGTGAAAACCGGCCCGCGCCAAAGCATCCAGTCCGCGCTCGGTCTGCCCGATTGACTCCAGCAGCTCGGCGGCGGACTCGTCGTCGAGCTCGGCCAGTTCGGCCTCGATCTTGGCGTCGAGGAAGACCGCGTCGGCGGGTGCGACGAGCTCGTGCAGTTCGGCGACCCGCTTGGTATCGGTCAGCACCGCTTCGTCGGCGTTGAAGACATACAGGAACGGTTTGGTGGTCAGCAGGTTCAGTTCGCGCAACAGCGAGGCGTCCACACCTGCGGAGAACAACGTCGTCCCCCCGTCGAGCACCTGTTGGGCGGCCACTGCTGCGTCGTAGAGCGGTTTGCGTTCCTTGTTATTGCGGGCTTCTTTCTCCAGCCTCGGCACAGCACGCTCGAGGGTCTGCAAATCCGCCAGGATCAACTCGGTCTCGACGACCTCGATATCCGATTTCGGGTCGACCTGGCCGGCGACGTGCGCCACGTCGTCGTCGGAGAACACACGCACTACCTGGCAGATCGCGTCGCATTCGCGGATGTTGGCCAGAAACTTATTGCCCAGCCCCGCTCCCTCGGATGCGCCTTGGACCAGCCCCGCGATGTCGACGAACCTCACCGACGCCGGGACGATTCGTTCCGAGTGAAAAATTTCGGCCAACTTGGCGAGCCGGGGATCGGCCAGCGGTACGACGCCCTCGTTCGGTTCGATGGTGGCGAACGGATAGTTGGCGGCCACCACGTCGTTTTTGGTCAACGCGTTGAACAGCGTCGACTTGCCGACGTTGGGCAGACCGACGATCCCCAAATTCAGACCCACGGGAATCCAAGTCTATGGCGCTTCGCCCATGCAGGCCGCGAGCGGCCTGAGGAAGCCAGGCACGCCCGGGCGGTTCACTAGCTCTTTACAGTGGTTTGGGCACCCAGCCGGTACGGTCAGACGTGTGTCAGCACAGCGGGCGCGCTCGGCGGCGGTAGCGGCGGATCATCGCTCGATCCACCCCAACCTCGCCGGTGTGCCGTGGTGGGCGGCGATCGTTATCGCGGTGACGGCAGCGGCCGTCGGGTTCGCCTACGACGCCGGCTCCGGTAATAAGGAGCTGACGACCGTCTTTACCGGGCTGTATGTCATCGGCTGCGTGGCGGCGGTGCTGGTGGTGCGGCAGTCCGGCGTGTTCACCGCCGTCATCCAGCCACCCCTGATCTTGTTCTGCACAGTGCCGGGGGCCTACTGGCTTTTCCATGGGGCCAAGATCACCGGCGTCAAAGACATCTTGATCAACTGCGGCTATCCGCTGATCGAGCGCTTTCCGCTGATG
>NZ_DASRBZ010000090.1:0-6607 GCF_035653355.1 Mycobacterium sp.
GGGGCGGTACCGCCCGGCGTCGGCCGCGACTCCTCCCACTACCAGAACTTCGCCATCACCGACGACGAGCTCATCTTCTACTTCGCGCCCGGTGAACTGCTGCCCCCCGCCGCCGGCGCCAGCCAGGTGCGGGTGCCGCGCAACGCTGTCCCGCCGCTGACGGTATAGGGACTCGGCTACTTCGGCGTGAAGCTGTAGACCTGGCCATCGCTGGTGGCGGTAACCACGCGGCGATCGTGGCCGATTGACACGCCCACCGGATATCCGGTGGCTTTCGGCAGCGGATAGCTGTTGACGGTGTGGCCATTGGCCGGATCGAAGATGAGCAACGACAACCCCGGCGCGCCCGGGCCGGGCGTCCCGGTGACCACCGTGTAGCCGACGCTTGCGCCGGCCAGGCTCGACGACGACAGCGGGCTGATGTCGTCGCGGCGCCACAGCGGCTGGGCGTGGTCACCGGCGTCCTTGAAGGCGACCAGTCGGGTGTCGGGGCCGCCGCCGGACACGATTAATCCCCCCGGCGACACCGCAGGCGGTGTCTGAGCCAAAAAATGCAGCGGCACAGCCCATTTCGGTTTGCCGTCGGCGGCGTTGAGCGCCCACAGCTTCTCGTCACGGCCATTGACGTACACCGTCGACCCGTCGGCCGACAGCACCGGGCTGGCCACGACCCCGGCGGCGACCGCGTCGCTGCTCCATTCGCGGGTCAGCAGCGGATTTTGCCCCGGGTGGTACTTCAAGGCCACCAATACCGCTGCCTTCGCGCCCGGCTGCCACAGGCCGATCACCACTGTCCCGCTGGACGGGGCGAAGGCCGGCGCCGCCGCGACCGGGCAGCCCGGCCGTGCTGGCGCGCAATCGGACAATCCGCGGGCCGGGTCGGTCGGGTCGACGCCGTCCACCAGATCGAGCGGGCTGCCCACCACGGTGCCGCGGTGCGCGTCGAACACCACCACCTGGCCGAGGTGCGTGACCACGAGCAGCCGACCACCGTCGAGAAGCCTTGGGGTCGAGGGCATCCCAATAACCGGGGCCCGCCAGCGCGTCCATTGGGTGGGCGGGAAAGACAGCATTGCCCCCGGCTGTCCGACGTAGACGTTGTCGAAGCCGTCGAACAATGGGCCGGCGAAGTCGCCGCCCTGCACCAACCGGACACACCAGCGTTGCCGTCCGTTGTCGGTGTTCTCCCACTCCATCAACGAACAACCGCTTGGGGTTTGCGCGTTGAGCACCAGCCAACCGCGCGTGCTGATTGCCGGTCCCGCCGCCAGGCTGCCCTTCACCGAGCGAGTCCATTGCAGCGCCAGACTAGTGGCGCCGGCTGTCGGGGTGTAGCTGCTGTTGGCAGCATCGCCGTATTGGGCCGGCCAGCCCTTCGCGGGCGCGGCGTCGACCCACGAGTCGGTGTTGCCACACCCGGCCAGCGTGATCACTGCCAGGGCCGCAGCTGACCGCGGCGCGCGGCGACCGCGTTCGTTATCACGAAAGATGGCGTTGTGTGCCTCCATAACCCGCACACTCGTCGTACGAGGGCGGGGGAGTCGCCAGAACACGGTGCCGAGAGTAGCGGGTGTCATTTCGGTCGTGCCTGATTGCCCGGCTGCGACGCGCGATGCTGCGCATCCCATGTCGTCGTCGGACCGTCATCGGGCTGTGCTTGATGGCCCGACTCCTCCTCGGGACGCTGTGCGTCCCTCGTTGTCATCGGGCTAGGCTTTGCGGCCATGACCACCATGTGGGGAGCACCGCTGCATCGGCGCTGGCGGGGATCCATGCTGCGCGACCCACGCCAGGCCAAGTTCCTGACCATGGCGTCCCTGAAGTGGGTAGTGGCCAACCGCGCGTGGAGCCCGTGGTATCTGGTGCGCTATTGGCGGCTGTTGAAATTCAAGCTGGCCAATCCGCACATCATCACCCGCGGCATGGTATTCCTCGGCAAAGACGTCGAGATTCACTGCACCCCCGAGCTGGCGCAGCTGGAAATCGGGCGCTGGGTCCACATCGGCGACAAGAACACCATCCGCGCCCACGAGGGCTCCCTTCGGTTCGGCGACAAGGTGGTGCTTGGTCGCGACAACGTCATCAACACCTATCTCGACATCGAGATCGGCGATTCGGTGCTAATGGCCGACTGGTGCTACATCTGCGATTTCGACCATCGGATGGACAACATCACGATGCCGATCAAAGACCAGGGCATCGTCAAGAGCCCGGTACGCATCGGGCCGGACACCTGGGTCGCCGCGAAGGTGACCGTACTGCGCGGCACCACCATCGGCCGCGGGTGTGTGCTCGGCTCGCACGCCGTGGTGAAGGGCAACATCCCGGATTACTCGATTGCGGTCGGCGCACCGGCCAAGGTGGTCAAGAACCGGCAGCTGGCGTGGGAGACGTCGGCCGCGCAGCGCGCAGAACTGGCCGCGGCACTGGCCGACATCGAACGCAAAAAAGCTGCCCGCTAACGCTCCGCAGCCCCGGTCGGCGGTTAGTGATTGAGCCGCCAGATATCGGCGGACATGACTGCGGCGAAGGCACACCACATCGGATAGGGCAATAGCGCCAGCCCGGCGCGCGGTTGGGCATCGGCAGTCCGCCTGGTCAAGTCGGCGCTGCTGAGCGCCAGCGCGGCGGCGCCCACCGCCGAGGAGCCAAGTCGCCGGTACTTGAAGAAGAGCCAGCTCCAACCGGCGTTGAGGATCAAATTGACGGCCAGCGCGGTGATGTAACGGCGTGCATTGCGGTGTTGGCCGGTGGCGCGCAAGCGGTTGACTGCCACCGCCGAGGTGCCCGCGATGTCCGCATATATCGAAGTCCAGGCGAGCGGGAACACACCACTTGGTGGCACGTACGAGGGCTTGTCCAGCCGCGTGTACCAGGCAGATGTATGCCCGCGGCTGGCGATGCTGCCGGCCGCGGCGGCCGCGCCGACGGCCAGCGTTGTTGCTCCCAGTGTGCGCATCGTCATGGTCCCTTTCGTTCGCTCTCGTGGCGGGGCCAACCTCGGCTATCATTTCATTATCTTAAGTATTAAGCAACTGAATGAACGCCTGGCGAAATCAGAGCACTGAAACGCAGCGATTGTGATTAGCCGTCGCCTCGGCGGCAATACGACGTCAACAAGCTGCGCCAGAAAGAGCACCATGCACCAACCACCGACAACCCGACGGCGACCCACTGCCGCTGCAACCCGCCCACGCCATGACGCCTGACCGATCCGCTTTGCCCGCCCGGAAGCGACGTCATATCGACGTTTGCCTCGGTGATGAGGTGTCCTACCGGAGTGTCACGACGGGATTGGAGCGTTACTGGCTGCCCTACAACGCGCTAACCCAGACCAGCCTGGCGGAGATCGACATGTCCACCGACTTTCTCGGCGCGCGGTTACGGGCCCCGGTACTGATCGGCGCAATGACCGGCGGCGCCGATCTGTCGGCCACCATCAACCGCAACCTGGCCGCAGCAGCGCAACGGCTCGGCATCGGCATGATGCTGGGATCGCAGCGGATCATGCTGGACAGCGCGCTGGGTGAGCGGGCCGCCGCCAGTTTCAGCGTCCGCGACCTGGCTCCGGATATCTTGCTGATCGGCAATATTGGCTTAGCGCAGTTGACGAAGCGCGCGATGCCGGATCTTGACAAGGCGCTCGGCCGCGTCGGAGCCGATGCACTTGCCGTGCACACGAATCCGTTGCAAGAGGCGGTCCAACACAACGGCGACACGAACTTTTCCGGATCACTCGACAGGCTGCGCGACGTGGCCGCCTACTTCCGATATCCGTTGCTGCTCAAGGAAGTTGGGCACGGGATCGGCGCCGATGCAGTGGCCCAATTGCTTGGCCCGTCGGGCGAACCGCCGGTCGCGGCCATCGATGTCGCGGGCGCCGGAGGCACGTCATGGTCGCGGGTCGAGCAGTTCGTGCGCTACGGCGAGCTGCGCTATCCCGACTTGGCCGAATGGGGTATCCCGACCGCACGCGCGATCGTGGAAGTGCGCCAAGCGCTGCCCGTTATCCCGCTCGTTGCCTCCGGCGGCATTCGCACCGGCATGGATGCGGCCAAGGCGCTCGCGTTGGGGGCCGACGTGGTGGCAGTTGCCAGGCCACTTCTCGCCCCGGCGATCGAATCCGCCGACGCCGCAACGGTTTGGCTTCAGCGCTTCATCGACGAGCTTCGCATCTGTCTGCACGGGTGTGGTGCAGCGGATCTGGATGGCTTGCGCGATGTCGGTGTAACGTTGGCGCCTTCGCCACAAACGGGGTGAACGATGGCAGTAATCCTGGCATACAGCTCGCCGTCGGTTGGCCATCTCTTTCCGCTCAACGCGCTCCTCTGTGAGCTGGCGCAGCGGGGCCACGGAGTCCACGTGTACGCGATGGCTGACGAGGTTCCCAGGATCCGGCGAGATGGACTGCACGCCGAGCCGGTTGATCCGCAGATCGAGGCGGTTGTCGGCCGGGATTGGCTGGCGAGAAGCGCCCTTGGCGTGTTGAAGACGTCGATCGATGTGCTTTGCCGGCGAGCCGTATTTGAAGTCGACGATCTGCGCACGGCGATCGACCGGGTGCGCCCCGACGCGGTGATCGTCGACGCGAACTGTTGGGGCGCCATGTCCGTCGCGGACGCATCCGGTGTCCCGTGGTTGGTCTTTTCACCGTTCACCCCCTACCTGCGGTCTGCGGGTGTGCCGCCCTTTGGCCCAGGGCTGCGGCCACTGCCGGGAATCATTGGCGCTGTCCGCGACGCGTCGATGCGCCCGTTCGTCAGACACTTCTTCGATCGACCAATGTTGCCGCGTATCAATGTCATTCGCGCGGAGCTAGGGTTGGCCGCTGTGAACACGGTCGACGAAATGATGCGGCGGGCGTCACTGCTGTTGGCGGTCGGAGGGGAACCGTTCGAGTATCCCCACCCCGGATGGGTAGACACGGTGTACTTGATCGGCGCGTGCGCGTTCGAGCCCGCGCCGATGGAGGCACACGACTGGGTCACCGCAATCGATCGGCCTTTGGTACTGGTGACCACGTCGTCGATCAGGCAGGCCGATACCGTGCTGGCCGAAACCGCGTTGCAGGCGCTGGCCGACGAGCCGGTCCACGTTGTTGCCACCTTCCCCGCGGGTGTGCCGGCGCAGCTGCATCCGCCGCCCAACGCGACTCTGACCCGATTCCTTCCGCACAGTGTGGTGCTCGATCGCGCCCGCTGCGCGATCACCCACGGGGGGATGGGCGCCACCCTCAAGGCGCTGGACCGTGGTGTCCCGGTTTGCGTTGTGCCGTTCGCGCGGGACCAGGCGGAGGTTGCGCGCCGCGTGCAGGTGGCTCGATGCGGTACCCGGCTGCCAGCGAAGAAGCTCACCGGCTCTCGGCTACGCGCAGCGGTTTACGAGGCGATGACAATGCGGGATGGCGCGCGTCGGGTGGCAGCCGGCTTGAACGCCACCGGAGGTGTCGCGCGCGGAGCCCAGTTGATCGAGCAGCGTGTACTCACGCGGACGGTGGCTGCCGAATGACGTGGTCAGCGCGCGACTTTGCGACCTCGGTTGGCTTTTGCGGCACTCCGCTGCGTGGTGGACGATCCGGGACGCTCTGCATGCAGCTCGGCTTCAAACGTCGACATCGCGGTGATCATCGCCATGAAAACCCGGTGGGCCGCAATCAGATCCTTGTCCGGCAGATCCGCCAGCGCGGCGCGCAAATGGGCACCGAGCGGGCTGAAAAATTCGCGCGCCAACGCCATGCCGCTGTGTTCATAGCGAAGCAGCGACTTTCGGCGGTCCGCGGGATCAGATTCACGTCGGATATGACCGGCCTCGATCATCCGGTCGACCAGATAGGTAATCGCCGCAGGGGTCACGTTCATGCGTTCCCGCAGTTGTGCCAACGTCAAGGGTTTTCCAGCAGTTTCGGCGACCATGATGTGCAGTAAGGCATGGAAGTCGCCGCCGCTTACCTCGTGTTGACGCGCGAAATGCCGGCCTATGCGATCGGACTGCGCGGTGATAGCTCGCATATCGGCCGACATCAGCTTTTCCAGCTCCGCTCGGCCCTGCGGTGGGTTCTTACTGCCGCGCTTGGTCACCTAACCGCATCCTTTTCGCCGATACGCCGAACAGCGTATCGGAATCCACTGGGCGACCAGCGACAGCCGGTAATTCCATGCACCATGTCGTGTCGCGATGCCTGGGCAGCTCGCCCGGGGCATTTGACACCACAATCTTAACTATTAAGCTACTGAAATACATCTACCGGTGCGCTTCGCTGCGCTCAAGGGGCACGCAGGACGCCCATGAAGGATCCACACTGACACAGCACGAAGACGACGGTTCAGCTCGCGGCGCTGCACGCGGGCGTCCCGACGGCGCCGACGACGCAGCGGTGCGTGCCGCGGGCAAGCTGACGGAGGCGTTGGAGACAACCGAGCGAGCGCGCGGCCACCTCTATTCCTTTCACCAACTCACCGGCCGTGCCGACCTGCTGCTCGACGACGCCGTTCGCCTGATACGCGAGGCGGGCCACCCACAGATGGCCGAGCACATCTGCGCGGAGTTGATCGGTCGCAACGTGCTGCCAGGCAGGTGGAGTTTTCAGGTCGTCGAAGACTACGACGAC
>NZ_DASRBZ010000091.1:0-5694 GCF_035653355.1 Mycobacterium sp.
CCGAATGGACAGGCCACAAACCGCGACCCGGTCAACCCCGCCCGGCGCCAATACCCAACACCCACCCCAGCACCGGCGATATACAACTCCCCAACCACACCCGCCGGCACCGGACGCAACCACCCATCCAGCACAAACAACGCCGCCCACGCCACCGGCGACCCAATCGGCGGCGCCCCCGACCCGGCGGTCAGCGGCGCGCTGATCGCCACGTACACCGTGGCCTCCGTAGGGCCGTAGGCGTTGATCACAACCCGCCCCGGCGCCCACCGGTCCACGACCTCTGCCGGACAAGCCTCGCCGCCGAGCAGCAACGCCGTCGACTCCAAACCCTCAGGCGACAACATCCCCACCGCCGACGGCGTTTGGGTTAACACACCGACGCGTTGGGCAACCAGCAGCTCGTGGAAGTCCTCCGGTGAGCTCGCCACCGACTCAGGCACCACCACCAGCCGCCCGCCGTGCAGCAGGGCGCCCCAGATTTCCCACACCGAAAAGTCGAAAGCATACGAGTGGCACTGCGTCCACGCGTGTGCCGCGGGCAGGTGCGCGGGCAATGACTCGGCCAAGTGGGTCAGGTTGTGGTGGGTGATCGCCACGCCCTTAGGCATCCCGGTAGTGCCAGAGGTGTAGATCAGGTAGGCGATATCGTCCGGGGCTGGCGATGGCAGTGCGGTACTGGGCTGGCTCTCAACAGCGGGGTCGTTGACATCGATCACCGGCAGGTCATGGCCCTCTAGCCGCCCGGACAGATCAGCAGTGGTGATAGCAGTCATGGGAGCGGCATCGGCAAGCAAGAAGCTAATCCGCTCCGCCGGGGCCGCCGGGTCGATCGGCAGGTAAGCAGCCCCTGTCTTGAGCACCGCCAGCATCGCCACAATCGCCTCAGCCGAACGCGAAAAGAGCAGCGCCACCACGCACCCAGGACCCGCCCCATGAGCGGCCAGCAGGTGCGCCAACCGGTTAGCGGCCTCATCGAGCTCGCGATAAGTCCGCGAACGCTCGCCGCACACCAGCGCCACCGCATCCGGCGTGCTGGCTACCTGTTCGGCGAACAACGCCGGAACCGACACCGCCGCGGGCACAGGCCGGGCCAACACCGGGCGATTGCCCCACGCCTCCAGCTGGGCGTGCTCATCGGCATCGAGCAGATCAACCGACGACAACCGACGACCCGGGTCGGCGGTCATTGCCACCAACACCCGCTGCAACCGCTCGACGAGCCCCTCCACGCTGGCCGCATCAAACACATCGGTGCGAAATTCCACCGCCCCGCCAATCCCGGCAGGGTCACCGCTCTGGCTCCAGCGTTCACCCAGGGAAAACGCCAAATCCATGCGCGCGGTGCGGGTTTCAATCGGGATCTGCGTTATCTGAAGTCCAGCTAAGGCCAACTCGGCGGCGGTGTTGTCCTGCCCGGCGAAGTTTTGCCAGGCCAGCATCACCTGCACGAGCGGGTGGTGGGACAGGCTTCGGGTCGGGTTGAGCCGCTCAACTAGCACCTCAAAGGGCACGTCTTGGTGCTCGTAGGCGGCCAGGCTGCGCCGTCGCACCTGCGCCAGCAGCTCGGCGACACTGAGATCACCGGCCAGATCCACCCGCAGCACCAGGGTGTTGATGAAAAAACCCACCAGCTCATCCAGCGCGGGGTCACGACGCCCGGCGATCGGGAACCCCACTGCCACGTCGCTGCTTGCGCTCATCTTCGAGAGCAGCACTGCCAGGGCTGCCTGTAGCACCATGAAGGTGGTCGCGTTGTGCTCGCAAGCCACCTTGCGCACCCGTTGCTGTAGCTCGACGGGCCACTCCACGACCACACTGGCGCCGCGCTGATCAGCCACCGGCGGATACGGCCGATCCGTGGGCAACTGCAGGCGTTCCGGCAGCCCTGCCAGCGCCTGCTGCCAATAGGCCAGCTGCGCGGCAATGGGGCTGTCGCTGGCTTCCAACTCCCCAAAGGTTTCGCGCTGCCACAGCGTGTAATCGACGTACTGCACCGCCAACTCTGGCCAGTCGGGGGCTTGCCGCGCGCACCGGCTGGCATAGGCGATGCCCAGATCACGCACCAGCGGGGTGATCGACCAGCCATCGGCGGCGATGTGGTGCACCGCAGCCACCAGCACATGCTCGTCGTCGGCAATGCGGAAAAGCTGGGCTCGCAAGGGGATCTGGGTGGCCAGGTGGAACGGGCGACGCACCTCGGTATCGATGGCTTCATCTAGTTGCCCTGCCGGCCAGCCGGTGGCATCAACAACGTTCCACCCGAAATCGGCCCGCTCCATCGGGAGAACAACCTGCTGGGGTATCCCCTCAACCGCTGGAAACACTGTGCGCAGGCTTTCGTGGCGGTCGACCACATCGGTCAGCGCCGCACCCAACGCTTCAGCGTCAAGGCGGCCGCGCAGCCGCAACGCCACCGCCATGTTGTAGACCGCTGAGGGCCCCTGCAGCTGATCCAGGAACCACAACCGCTGCTGGGCAAACGACAGCGGAATTATCGCGGGCCGCTCCATCGACACCAACCGGGGCAGCCGACCCGTCTCGCCACTGATACGGGGCGCCAACTGGGCGACCGTGGGTGCCTCGAACACGGTACGCACCGGAAGGCCGGCATCCAGAGTCGTGTTGACCGCCGCGACCAGCCGCATCGCCGACAGGGAATCGCCACCCAGCTCAAAGAACGAGTCATCGACCCCGACCCGCTCGACATCGAGTACTTGCGCGTAGATGCCGGCCAGGATCTCCTCGATGAGGCTGCTTGGGCCGCGATACTGACCCGCGGGGCGTTCCGGTGCTGGCAGGGCGCGGGTGTCGAGTTTGCCGTTGGGGGTCAACGGCAGCGCGTCGATCACCACCACCGCCGCCGGCACCATATATGCCGGCAGCCGCTGGGCCAGCTGCTCGCGAATTCCGGCCGGGTCGGCGGTGCCGGTGACATAGCCGATGAGGCGTTTGTCGCCGGGGCGGTCCTCGCGGGCGATCACCACCGCCTGCTGCTCCCCAGCCAGGGCACTTAATGCCGCCTGGATTTCACCCAATTCGATGCGATACCCGCGGATCTTGACCTGCTCATCAGCACGGCCCACAAAATCTAGCTGCCCATCAGCACGCCAGCGCACCAAATCCCCGCTGCGATACATCCGCAGCCCCGGCCCGCCGAACGGACAGGCCACAAACCGCGACCCGGTCAACCCCGCCCGACGCCAATACCCAACACCCACCCCAGCACCGGCGACATACAACTCCCCAACCACCCCAACCGGCAACGGCCGCAACCACCCATCGAGCACAAAAAACGCCGCCCCGCGCACCGGTGAGCCGATGGGCGGCGCCCCTGACCCCGCCATCAACGGTGCGCTGATCGAAACATCCACCGTGGTCTCGGTCGGACCGTAGGCGTTGATCATCACCCGTCCCGGCGCCCAGCGATCCACCAGCTCAGCCGGGCAAGCTTCACCGCCCACCACCAACGCCACCGACCGCAAATCGTGCGGTGACAAGTTAGCCGCCGCCGAGGGGGTCTGGCTTAAGACGCTGACGTGTTCAGCGACCAGTAAAGCGTGGAAGTCGTCTGGTGAGCGGGCTACCTCTTCGGGCACCACCACCAGCCGGCCGCCGTGCAGCAGCGCGCCCCAGATCTCCCGGACTGAGGCGTCGAAGGCGTAGGAATGCCACTGCGTCGACACCTTTGCCGGCCCCGGCGCTGCCAGGCCCGCATCCAACACCTCCATGAGCTGAGTCACGTTGTGGTGCGTGATCGCAACGCCTTTGGGGACGCCGGTGGTTCCTGAGGTGTAGATGATGTACGCGATATCGTCGGGGGCCGGCGCGGGTAGTGCGCTGTTGGGATAGGCCTGTATTTCGGGGTTGTTGACATCGATGACCAGCAGGTCATGACCGGCGAGCCGGTCGGCCCACTGCGCGGTGGAGATGGCCGCAATCGGCGCGGCGTCGTGGAGCATGAACTCGATGCGCGCTGTCGGCAGTGCAGGGTCGATCGGCAGGTAGGCCGCCCCGGTCTTCAGTACCGCCAAAATGGCCGCGATCGCCTCAGCCGAGCGCGGCAACAGCAATGCCACCCGCTCTCCTGGGCCCACACCGTGGGCGGCCAACAGGTGGGCTAACCGATTCGCGGCCTCATCGAGTTCCCCATACGTCAGTGACAGCTCCCCGCAGCGGATGGCCACCGCATCTGGGGTGCGCGCCACCTGTTGAGCGAACAACATCGGCACCGACGCCGGCACGCTCATCGGCGCGCTCAACACCGCCCGGTTACCCCACTGATCGAGGCGGGCGTGTTCAGCGGCATCGAGCACATCGATCGCCGACAACGGCCGGGCCGGATCGGTGGTCATCGCCACCAACACCTTCTCTAACCGCGCAATCAGCGCTTCGATACCGGCCGCATCAAACACATCGGTGTCGTATTCGACGCGAAGACCCAGTTCGCTGCCCGGTTGAGCTTGCAGCGTCAGCCGGTAGTGGGTGGATTCGCGGCTGCTGAACTCGGTGATGGCCAGCTCATCGACGCCCGATAACGCGGCGGTGTCGACCGGGTAGTTTTCGAACACGAACAAGGTGTCGAACAACTGATCATGGCCGGTGAGGCGGTGAATTTCGCTCAGCGCCAGGTGCTGGTGCTCAAGGGTGTGGTTGTGGGCGCGTTGGAGTTCCTCGAGCAACTCAGCGGTGGTAGTCGCCGCGGTGAGGTTCGCCCGCACCGGCACGGTATTGATCACCAGCCCCACCATCGACTCCGCACCGGCCACCTCGGTGGGTCGACCCGACACCGGGGTGCCAAATACCACATCGTGCTGGCCGGTCAGCCAGCACAGCAGCTGGGCGAAAGCAGCCTGCAGCACCGTGTTTATCGTGGTGTGGTGGACGCGGGCCAGCTCGCCAAGCGCCCGCCTGGTGTGCTCAGGGACCCAGTAGGAGGCGATGCTTCGCCGCCCTGGCCCCAACCTTTGCGCTGGTCCGACCAGTGTGGGGGTGTCAAAGCCGGCCAGCACGTCGCGCCAGGCCGCGCGGGCGGCATCAAGATTACGTTCGGCCAGCCAGCTCACAAACCGGCGATACGGTGTCGGGGCGGGCAGCCGCTGGCCGTTGTAGGAGGCGAAGATTTCCCCAAGCAAGATGGGCAGCGACCAGCCATCGATCACGATGTGGTGGAAGGTCAGCACAAACCGGTGCCGATCGGGTGCGGTGCGGATCAACACCACCCGAAACGCCGGTGGGTCGGCGATATCGCCGACCGCGGCGCGCTCGGCCGCAGCTAGCCGCTGGACCTGCTGCTCAAGCTCCACCTCGGCGCCATCCAGCTCGATATAGCGCCACCCTGCCGCGGGATTGGCGGGGATGATCTGCACCGGCTGGTCAAACTGTGGGCAGAACCGGGCCACTAGATTGGGATGCCGGTTGACCACGGTGTGCACCGCATCGTGCAGCCGGTCGGGGTCGAGGGCACCGGTGACGGTGATGTCCAGTTGCATCGCATACGGATCGGCGTCGCTACCGGCTGCGGTGCTGGCGTGAAAGAGTAGCCCCTGCTGCAGGGGGGTCAGCGGCAAAATATCGGTGATCTCGTATTGCTGCTGCAGTTCGTCGAGCTGGGACTGGCTCAGCCGGGCCGGCGCGATATCCGATGGGGTCAGTCCCCCGCCGCCGGCTTGCACATGCGTGCAGATAGCGGCC
>NZ_DASRBZ010000092.1:0-4876 GCF_035653355.1 Mycobacterium sp.
CCGGGATCAGCTTTCCGATGATCACGTTCTCCTTCAGACCCTGCAGCTTGTCGCTGCGGCAGTTGATCGCCGCATCGGTCAGCACCCGCGTGGTCTCCTGGAACGACGCCGCGGAGAGCCACGAGTCCGTGGCCAACGACGCCTTGGTGATACCCATCAGCACCGGACGGCCGGCAGCGGGCTCGCCGCCCTCGGCCACCACCCGACGGTTCTCGGCCTCGAACTCTGCGCGGTCGATCAGCGAGCCGGGCAGGAATTCCGTTGAGCCCGAGTCGATGATCGTCACCCGGCGCAGCATCTGCCGGACGATCACCTCGATGTGCTTGTCGTGGATCGACACGCCCTGCGCCCGGTAGACCTGCTGGACCTCCTTGGTGAGGTGGATCTGCACCTCGCGGGGGCCCTGCACGCGCAGCACCTCGTGCGGGTCGGCGGAGCCTTCCATCAGCTGCTGGCCCACCTCGACGTGGTCGCCGTCGGCAAGCACGCGCTCGCTGCCGTCTTGGTGCTTGAACACGCGCAGCCGCTGACGCTTAGAGAGCCTGTCGTAGACCACTTCCTCGCCACCGTCGTCCGGAACGATGGTGATCTTGTAGAAGCGCTCGCCCTCCTCGAGCCGGATGCGTCCGGTGACGTCGGCGATCGGCGCCTTGCCCCGCGGCACCCGGGCCTCGAACAGCTCCTGGACCCGTGGCAGACCACTGACGATGTCCTCACCGACACCACCCTGGTGGAACGTGCGCATGGTCAGCTGCGTGCCCGGCTCACCAATCGACTGCGCGGCAACGATTCCCACCGCTTCGCCGATGTCGACCAGCTTGCCGGTGGCCATGGACCGCCCGTAGCAGGTCGCGCACACACCCATACCGGTCGCACAGGTCAGCACCGAACGCACCTTCACGTGGGTGATACCGGCGGCCAGCAGTGCCTCGATCTCCGGATCGCCCAGGTCTCGGCCGCGTTCGACGATGACGTTGCCGTCCTTGTCGACCGCGTCGGTGCCCAGCGTGCGGGCGTACGCCGAGGTCTCGATGAACGGGTCGCGGATCAGCGTGCCGTCGGCCTGGCGCTCGGCCAGCTCGACGGTGATCCCGCGCTCGGTGCCGCAGTCAGCCTCGCGGACGATGACGTCCTGCGACACGTCCACTAGCCGGCGGGTCAGGTAACCGGAGTCCGCGGTACGCAAGGCGGTGTCGGCCAAGCCTTTCCGCGCACCGTGGGTGTTGATGAAGTACTCCAACACCGTCAGACCTTCACGGAACGACGACTTGATCGGCCGCGGGATGAACTCACCCTTCGGGTTGGTCACCAGCCCCTTCATCCCGGCCAGCGTGCGGGTCTGGGTGAAGTTACCGGTAGCACCGGACTCCACGATCGTGATGATCGGGTTGTCGTCGGGGTAGTGGTCTCGGAGCGCCTGACCGACCTCGTCGGTGGCTTCCTTCCAGATCTCCACCAGTGCCTCGTTGCGCTCGTCGTGGTTCAACGCGCCACGCTGGAACTGCTTTTCGACCTTGTCGGCCCGCTCTTCGTAGGCGTCGAGGATCTCCTGCTTGTTCGGCGGCACCAGCACGTCAGCCATCGACACGGTCACACCGGAGCGGGTGGCCCAGTAGAAGCCGGCGTCCTTGAGCTTGTCGACGGTCTGGGCGACCACGATCATCGGGTAGCGCTCGGCCAGGTCGTTGATGATGGTGGCCTGCACCTTCTTGTGCATCTGCTTGTTCACGAACGGATAGCCCTGCGGCAGCAGCTCGTTGAACAGCACCCGGCCCAGCGTGGTGTCCGCTGTCCAGGCATCCCCTGCCCGCCAACCGTTTCGGCCGAACAGCTCGTCCTCGATTTCGACCGGCGGGCGCAGCTGGGAAAGCCGCACCTTGATCTTGGCCCGCACGCTCAAGGCGCCGCGGTCCATCGCCATGATCGCCTCGGCCGGCGAACTGTATACGCCGCTTTCCGGCGAATCCTTGGTGGCCGACTGGTATTCGCCGGTGTCGCCAGGGACTTCGGTGGTCAGGTAGTACAGCCCGGTCACCATGTCCAGCCGCGGCATGGCCAGCGGACGGCCCGACGCCGGCGACAGGATGTTGTTCGAGGACAGCATCAGGATGCGGGCCTCGGCCTGCGCCTCGGCGCTCAACGGCAGGTGCACCGCCATCTGGTCGCCGTCGAAGTCGGCATTGAACGCCTCACACACCAGCGGGTGCAGCTGAATTGCCTTGCCCTCGATCAGCATTGGCTCGAAAGCCTGGATACCCAACCGGTGCAGGGTCGGTGCGCGGTTCAGCAGCACCGGGTGCTCGGCGATGACCTCTTCGAGCACATCCCACACCTGCGGACGCTGACGCTCCACCATCCGCTTGGCGCTCTTGATGTTCTGCGCGTGGTTGAGGTCAACCAGCCGCTTCATCACGAACGGCTTGAACAGCTCGAGCGCCATCAGTTTCGGCAGACCGCACTGGTGCAGCTTGAGCTGCGGACCGACCACGATCACCGAACGGCCCGAGTAGTCGACGCGCTTACCGAGCAGGTTCTGACGGAACCGGCCCTGCTTACCCTTGAGCAGATCGCTCAACGACTTCAGCGGACGGTTGCCCGGCCCGGTGACCGGGCGGCCGCGCCGGCCGTTGTCGAACAGCGCGTCCACCGACTCTTGCAGCATCCGCTTCTCGTTGTTGACGATGATCTCGGGCGCACCGAGGTCGATCAGCCTCTTGAGCCGGTTGTTGCGGTTGATCACCCGGCGATACAGGTCATTCAAATCCGATGTGGCGAACCGGCCACCGTCGAGTTGCACCATCGGGCGCAGCTCCGGCGGAATCACCGGCACCGCGTCGAGCACCATGCCCATCGGCGAGTTGGACGACTGCTGGAACGCCGCCACCACCTTGAGCCGCTTCAGCGCGCGAAGCTTCTTCTGCCCCTTGCCGCTTCGGATGACCTCACGCAGCGAGTCCGCCTCGGCCTCGATGTCGAAGTTCTCGATCAGCTTCTGGATCGCCTCGGCGCCCATGGCGCCGGTGAAGTACTCGCCGTAGCGGTCGACCAGCTCGCGGTAGAGATTTTCGTCGACGATCAGCTGCTTCGGGGCCAGCTTGGTGAAGGTGTCCCAGATCTCCTGCAGCCGGTCCAGCTCACGCTGCGCACGGTCGCGGATCTGTCGCATCTCCCGCTCGCCGCCGTCGCGAACCTTGCGTCGGGCATCGGCTTTGGCGCCTTCGGCCTCCAGCTCGGCCAGGTCGGCCTCGAGCTTTTGGGCACGCGCCTCCAGCTCGGCGTCACGCTGGTCCTCGATCTGCTTGCGCTCAATGGCCATCTCGGCCTCAAGCGTGGACAGCTCGTTGTGCCGCATCTCGTCGTCGACCTCGGTGATGACGTAGGCCGCGAAGTAGATGATCTTCTCGAGATCCTTCGGCGCCAGGTCCAGCAGGTAGCCCAACCGTGAAGGCACGCCTTTGAAGTACCAGATGTGGGTGACCGGTGCGGCGAGCTCGATGTGGCCCATCCGCTCGCGGCGCACCTTGGCGCGAGTCACCTCGACACCGCAACGCTCACAGATGATGCCCTTGAAGCGCACGCGCTTGTACTTGCCGCAGTAGCACTCCCAGTCGCGAGTCGGTCCAAAGATCTTCTCGCAGAACAGGCCGTCCTTCTCCGGCTTCAGCGTGCGGTAGTTGATGGTTTCCGGCTTCTTCACTTCACCGTAAGACCATTGCCTGATGTCTTCCGCGGTGGCGAGGCCGATGCGGAGTTCATCGAAGAAGTTGACGTCTAGCACGTAACTCCCTTTCCCCTTGCGGGTTTAGTGACTAGATAATTAAGCAAGATCCTCGACAGAGGCAGATTCGTTGCGCGACAAGTTGATTCCCAAGTTGGCCGCGGCGCGTTCCAGGTCCTCGTCTTCGCCTTCGCGCAGCTCGATGGCCGCGCCGTCGCTTGAGAGCACCTCGACGTTGAGGCACAGCGACTGCAGTTCCTTAAGCAGCACCTTGAACGACTCGGGGATCCCCGGCTCGGGGATGTTCTCGCCCTTGACGATCGCCTCGTACACCTTGACCCGGCCGACGGTGTCGTCGGACTTGATGGTCAGCAGCTCCTGCAGCGTGTAGGCCGCGCCGTAGGCCTGCATGGCCCAGCACTCCATCTCGCCGAACCGCTGACCACCGAACTGCGCCTTACCGCCCAGCGGCTGCTGGGTGATCATCGAGTACGGCCCGGTCGAGCGGGCGTGGATCTTGTCGTCCACCAGGTGGTGCAGCTTCATGATGTACATGAAGCCGACCGTCACCGGGTACGGGAACGGCTCACCGGACCGCCCGTCGAACAGCACGGCCTTGCCGTCGCCGTCGACCAGCACCTCGCCGTCGCGGTTGGGCAGCGTGGCCGACAGCAGACCCTGCAGCTCGGCTTCCTGGGCGCCGTCGAACACCGGGGTGGCGACGATCTTGTTCGGCTCGGCCTCCAGCAACTGCTCGGGCAGCTTGGACGCCCAGTCCGGCAGCCCGTTGGAGGTGTCGATCTTCCAGCCGCTGTGGGCACACCAGCCCAGGTGGGTCTCGAGGATCTGGCCGATGTTCATCCGTCGCGGCACCCCGTGGGTGTTCAGGATGATGTCCACCGGGGTGCCGTCCGGCAGGAACGGCATGTCCTCGACCGGCAGGATTTTGCCGATCACGCCCTTGTTGCCGTGCCGGCCGGCCAGCTTGTCGCCGTCGGAGATCTTGCGCTTCTGGGCCACGTAGACGCGGACCAGCTCGTTGACTCCTGCGGGCAGCTCGTCGTCGTCCTCGCGGGAGAACACCCGGATGCCGATGACCTTGCCGGACTCGCCGTGCGGAACCTTCAGTGAGGTGTCGCGGACCTCGCGGGCCTTCTC
>NZ_DASRBZ010000093.1:0-3137 GCF_035653355.1 Mycobacterium sp.
CGCTACGCTGTCGGTCATGTCTCGCCCCGTCGCCTTGATCACCGGGCCGACGTCCGGAATCGGCGCCGGGTACGCGCGCCGCTATGCGGCCGACGGCTTTGACCTGGTGCTGGTCGCCCGCAACGCCGACCGGCTATCGCAGCTAGCCGCCGAATTGCGCAACGAGTCCCCTTGCGGCGTCGAGGTTTTGCCCGCCGACCTAGCCGATGCCACCGATCGCGGCAAGGTCGCCGACCGGCTGGCCGCCGGGGTGCGGGTGCTGGTGAACAACGCCGGCTTCGGCACGTCCGGCGAGTTCTGGACCGCCGACCCCGACCTGCTGCAAGCGCAGCTGGACGTCAACGTGACCGCGGTGATGCAGCTGACCCGGGCCGCGCTGCCGCCCATGCTCGACGCCGGGGCGGGCACCGTGATCAACGTCGCCAGCGTCGCCGGCTTGCTGTCTGGTCGCGGATCGACGTACTCGGCGTCGAAGGCGTGGGTGGTGTCGTTCACCGAAGGGCTGGCCGGCGGGCTGAAAGGCACCGGCGTCGGGGTGCACGCGGTCTGCCCCGGATACGTGCGCACCGAATTTCATTCCCGGGCGGGAATCGACATGGAGTCGCTGCCGTCGTTCATGTGGCTTTCGGTCGACGACGTGATCCGCGAAAGCTTGGCCGACATCGCCCGCGGAAAGGTGCTCAGCATCCCCGGCGTGCAGTACAAGGCGCTGGTTGGTGCCCTACGGATGATGCCGCGGCCCGTGGCGCGGGCCGCGGTGAACGCGATGGGCCGAGGCCGTGGGCGCACCTGACCTGACCGTCACCGACCGCGAGGAGCTGGCCGAGCTGGTGCGCCGGCTTTCGGTGCGGCGCGGCAACTTCACGCTCTCCTCGGGTAAGCAAGCCGACTACTACGTCGACCTGCGCCGCGCCACCTTGCACCACCGCGCTGCCCCGCTGATCGGCCGGCTGATGCGCCAGCTCACCGCCGACTGGGACTACGCCGCCGTCGGCGGGTTGACGTTGGGCGCCGATCCGGTCGCCACCGCCGTCATGCACGCGCCCGGCCGACCGGTCGACGCGTTCGTCGTGCGCAAGTCTGTGAAAACCCATGGCATGCAACGGCTTATCGAGGGCGCCGACGTTTCCGGGCTACGGGTGCTGGTCGTTGAGGACACCAGCACCACCGGCGCATCAGCGCTGAGGGCGGTACGCGCGGTTTGCGACGCCGGCGGCGACGTCGTCGGGGTGGCCACCGTGGTCGACCGCGCCACCGGTGCCGCCGAAGCCATCCAAGCCGAGGGCTTGCCCTACCGCAGCCTGCTGGGTCTGGCGGACCTGGGATTGCAGTAAATTGCTGCGCGTCGACCCGCTGCGCCCGGCTTCGCCGCGCTTGCGATCGCCGCGATTGCTGCGCGTCGTGCGGGCTGTCATTGCGGTGTTGACGACGCTGGCCTTGGGGTGTTCGGCGGCCTGCTTGAGCCCCGATCACCGCATCTACGGCGCGCAGACCGCGCGGCTGGGGGAGTCGCTGGCGGTGCTGGGCTGGAACATGTCGGTGTCGAATCTGCGGTGGAACGCCGACTACGTGCTCATCGACGTCGACGCCGCCCCGACCGACCCGTCGGCGCCGCACGCCAAACCCGACGACGTCCGCTTCGGGCTCTACGGCGCGTTGGCGCACCCGATGGAGGCCACCGGCATCGGCAGCTGCGAGCGTGTGAAAAACGTTGTGATGCAGTCGTTGTCGACGCCGGCGCCCGATCGGATCACCGGCACGGTGTGTCTAGGCCCGCTCAAGGACCGCAGCGCTGTGCGCGGTGTGTACACGTACTCGCCCCGCGAGCGGATCACCGGCACTGCGGCGGCGTACCCGGCGGCGTTTCCGGTGGGCATGTTGCCGACGAACCAGAACGACACCGGCCTGGTGGTCAAGACCACCAGCGTGTCGGCCTGGCGCGCCGACGGCACCCAGCTCAGCCAGGCATCGCTCGGTGATCCCGGCGTGTTCTCCGGCAGCGGCTACATGCTGCTGGGATTGGTGGTCGACGCCGTCGCTGACCGCTACCGCGACGACTCCGCCGCCCGCGGCGGCCCGATGATGCTGCTTGCCGCCCCGACACTGCCCAGCCCGGGGTTGAGCGCGGCCTGCGCAGCCTATGGGGCGTCGGTGCTGATCCTGCCCGAGGCATCACTGAACGCGGTGCACGTCAGCCCGTCGCTGTGTACTCAGGGCGAGATCAACCAGGCCGTGCTGTATGCGACGGTTTCGGTGGTAGGCACCCATGCCGCAGTCTGGACCGTCAAATGACCGACCCCGGCCCCACCGAATGGTGCAGCCCGGCCAGCGGCGTCGGCCCGTGGGAAGGCGCGCTACCCACCGATCCCCGCTACGACCCGACGCTGTTGCGCGAGGGCGACACCCGCAACGTCGTCGACGCCTACCGCTACTGGACGCGCGAGGCGATCATCGCCGACATCGACAAGCGGCGACACCCCCTGCACATCGCGATCGAGAACTTCGGCCACGATGCCAACATCGGCGCGGTGGTGCGCACCGCCAACGCGTTTGCGGTCGACACTGTGCACATCGTCGGCCGGCGGCGCTGGAATCGCCGCGGCGCCATGGTCACCGACCGTTATCAGCGGCTGTGCCACCACGACACCACCGCGGACCTGATGGAATCCGCCGCGCATGCCGGGCTGACCGTCGTCGCGGTTGACAACATTCCCGGCGCTGCCCGCCTTGAGCAGACCGCGCTGCCCCGGCAGTGTCTGCTGGTGTTCGGGCAAGAAGGCCCCGGTATCACCGACGAGGCCAAAGCGGCTGCGGCGCTGACCGTGTCGATCGCCCAATTCGGCTCGACCCGCAGCATCAACGTGGCCGTCGCCGCAGGAATCGCGATGCATGCCTGGATCGTCCAGCACGCAGATATGAAGCGCGCCTGGTAAGGCAGTATCGGCAGACATGGAACAGGTATGGGTCAGCCGCGCAGCCAGCGCCGAAGCCGCCGTCAGCCAGCGGCATCTCAAACGGCTGTGGGCACTGCCGGGCACCCAGCTCGGCGTGGTGGCCTGGCCGCCGGGCCGGCGCGACCGCTTGTTCGGCCACTGGCACTACTGGTGGCAGGCCCACCTGCTCGACTGCCTGGTCGA
>NZ_DASRBZ010000094.1:0-2808 GCF_035653355.1 Mycobacterium sp.
CTCGCCATTAACCCAAGCGTCAGCGCAGCGACGCGGTCTCCATACACACGGTGCGCTATTGCCGCCGCGAGGAGAGCGGCGCAACTTACGACCCCAGCCGCGCCGGCTGCGCCGACGCTGTGCCGGGCATCGTTCGTGACGAAGGCGCGGATCAGCGCCAACCCGCCCGTGCCGGCCAGCCAGGCGGCGGCGAGCGCACCGGTGACCCGTGCCGCCTGCCGCGTCCACGGTTGACCCACCCCGTCGAGCGTGCGTGCCACCGCCTCCGCCGCATCGTCGAACCGCGGTGCCGGCGGCTCGGCTAGCGAGCGTGTCAGGATAAGTACTGTGCCGTCGTGAATATGCTGCTGCGCCAACGTTTTCGACGCAGACAGTGCCGGGCCACCGACCCGGGATAGCTGGTAGCGGATCCCGTCTGAGTGGGTGACGGGACCGCCCGCGGTTGCGATGATATCCACGATCGACGGGAGGAGCGTCGCGACGGCGACGGCAGCCGGCAAAGCGAGATCGACATTGACGCCGTCGGAGTGCACAGAAACACGGCACAGCCTGGCCATCGTCCCCTTTTCCTTGTCGCTTTTAGCGCCGAGCCGAGACGGTAGTGCGTTGACCGAGCCCGTGCGTTCCGTCATCCACAGCTGACTTGCCCGCGGTTGAGCGCCCGCATACGGTGGCTGCGATTCGGCGGGGGAAGGTCGGCGATGAGCCAGTGCGACACCACATGCACCACGGATTTTGCGCTGGCGCAGCGGCTGCCGCCGCCGACATATACCACCGAAGAGATCGCGGTCGAGGCGCCGCCGCCGCTTGCCGGGCCAGCGCGAAACAGCCTGCTGCTCCGCCTGTTACCGGTCGCGATGGCTGTCGCGACAGCCGGCATGATGGCCGTAGCGTTCAGTTCACGCTCAGCGGTCAGCCGCAATCCGATGTTTCTGGCCTTCCCGGCGATGATGCTGATCTCCGTGGTCGTCACGGCGTTGGCCGGACGTGATGGCCGGCGCACCGCCGAGGTGGACCGCGATCGCGCGGACTACCTGAGCTATTTGGCTGGCCTCCGCGGCTCAGTAAAGAAAAACGCTGCCGCCCAATACTCTTCGTTGATCTGGTGCCATCCTGATCCCGAATCGCTGTGGACGATGATCGGCGGCCCGCGGATGTGGGAGCGCCGCCCCGCCGACGCCGACTTCTGTCAGGTGCGCATCGGTACCGCAGTCCAGCCGCTCGCCAGCCGGTTGGTGGCGTCGGACAGGTCATCGGATCGAATGGATCCGGTCACCGCGAGCGCGTTGCACCGCTTCTTGCAGCTGCATTCCACGATTCCGTCGGCGCCAGTGTCGATCCCGCTATCCCGAACGGCAACCGTGACAATCGACGGCGACCCGGCTTGCGCACGCGCACTGCTGCGCGCAGCGATCTGCCAACTCGCCGTACTGCATGCCCCCGATCAGCTGTTGATAGCGGCCGCAGTCAGCGACACCAATTACTGCCACTGGGAGTGGCTCAAGTGGTTGCCGCACAATCAGCATCCTGGCGCCAGCGATGAGGCGGGCCCTGCCCGCTTGCTGTATCGGAGCCTGGCTGAACTCGAGGCTGCGCTAGGCGACCTGGGTGGCGAACCGCTAGTGGTGGCCGTCGTCGACGGCGATATCGACGGCGGCACGGCAACAGCCGGGTTGACGGTCCTCAGGGTGGGCGCGGGCGGTAAGGATGCCGGGCAGGTCAGCTTGTCTCTCAGCGCCACGCAGGTCCGCGTGTGCGGCGCCGATCGACAGGAAGTGGTCGCCCGCCCCGATCAGCTCGAAGCCGCCGACGCGCTGATGTGCGCCCGGCGGCTCTCCGCATACCGCCTCGACCGATCCAATGGAGATCATGCGCGGGCGGGCGGACCGTGCTGGCACCATCTGCTAGGCATCGATGACATCTTCGACTTCGACCCTCCGGCCCGTTGGCACACCTTGAACTACCGGGACCGGCTTCGTGTCCCGATCGGAACTAGGGTCGACGGCGCACCGGTGGAACTCGACATCAAGGAGGCCGCCGAACACGGCATGGGCCCGCATGGGCTGTGTATCGGCGCTACCGGTTCCGGCAAGTCGGAATTGCTTCGCACCGTTGCGCTCGGTATGTTGGCCCGGCACTCGCCGGACGTGCTGAACCTCGTCCTCATCGACTTCAAGGGCGGCGCAACCTTTCTCGGCCTGGAACGCGCTCCGCATGTCGCCGCCGTCATCACCAACCTCTCCGAGGAGGCGCCGCTGGTTGCCCGGATGAGCGACGCGCTGGCCGGCGAGATCAACCGGCGCCAACAGATACTCAGGAGGGCGGGCAACCTCGTCAGCGTCGATGCCTATGAACATGCCCGCCGTGCAGGCGCACAATTGCCGGCGCTGCCTGCATTGTTCATCATCGTCGACGAATATTCCGAGTTGCTGCGCCAGCACCCCGATTTCGCCGAAACGTTCGCCGCGATCGGCCGTCTGGGCCGATCTTTGGGAATGCATCTCTTGCTGGCCAGTCAGCGGCTCGACGAGGGTCGGCTGCGCGGACTGGAATCTCACCTGTCGTATCGAATATGCCTGAAAACGCTGTCCGCCAGCGAGTCCCGAGTTGTGCTCGGAAAGCCGGATGCTTTCGACTTGCCCAACACGCCCGGCGCCGGCTTCCTGCAAACAGGAAGCGCCGAGTCGATCCGATTCCAGACGGCCTTTGTGTCCGGCCCGTGTCCGTCGGGCACTCTGCAGCGCGAATCCAGTGACGGCGCAGGGGTACCCGTCGTCCGCGTGTTCACTGCTGCGCCGACGGGACCGG
>NZ_DASRBZ010000095.1:0-3849 GCF_035653355.1 Mycobacterium sp.
GCCACGACCCGCTGAGTAGCACGGTTGGATAGTCGGCGACCGCAACCGGTCCGGGCGGTACCCACGACCTTAGTGCGCCGGCGGCATCGTTAGACTGCCCGCGCTGGAAAACCTGCTCCTCGGTGGTGACCACCGCATGTACCGGCGCCGCGGCCGGATCGCCGGGTTTGAGCAACGCGTTCATCGCCTCGGTCAGCGAATTGTCTGCCAGCTTGGGCTGCGCGTCGATCAGCGTGCGCACTGCGCCGCTGCCCGCGGTCGGTGGCGCGCCGGGCGGCGCCGACGCGGCCGCCACCGCCTCGCCCGCCAGGTACGGGGCGTCACTGTTGCCGTCCAGCGGCAGCGCCAGCCGCAACGATCCCCAGGCCGGCAAGTTCACCGCGGCCAATGCGTCGGGCTTGGTCTGCAGCCCCGGCAGCGACGCCCAATTCTGGCTGGCCAGCGCATGTTGCAATTCGGGCCGCACCGCGAGCAGCACTGGCGAGCTGACCAGCGAGCGGCTGTCGCTGATGGTTTGCTTTCCTGCTGCCGCCGACAGCCGCGCCGCGGATACCGAGCTGCCCGGGATCCACAGCGCCGGACGGTCACCGAGCTGCGACGGCCACTTGCCGATGAACCCGTCGACGACGGCGTCGGAGCTGGCCGACTTCACGCTGACTTGCATGCAGTGGTCACCAACGGGGGTGGCCGACTTGTTGTAGCGCTCGGCGAACTGCTGCACACTGTCGGCGATCGTTGAGTCGGCGACGACGGCCACCGTCTCGGTGGCCCCGACGCAGCGCGCCGCGGCGGTGTGCGAGCGGTTGGACAACGCGTCACCGAAAAAGCGCCACAGGATTACCGCCGCCACCACGACAACGACCGCCACCAGCGCCGCGATCACACCGATGCTGACGCCGCGCGGGCCGCCGTCACTGCGATGCCCGCCGCGCCACTGGCTGCGGTGAGCCCGGCCGGTGGGCGGCGGCGGGGCGGGCGGCTGGTCGCCTTCCGGGAAATCCGGCTCTTCGCGAGCACTGTCGTGCTCGTCGCGGAACCCGGCGTGGTCGAGTTCGGCGTGGTCGAAGACGTCGTCGGGGAAGTCGTCCAGGTCTTCTTCGCCCAGGTGGTCGGCATAGCCCGGGTAGGGCTCCTGCCGCGGGTAGCCGACAGCGTCGGGGCCACTTACGCCGTGGCGACCCGTGTCCTCGTCGTCGTCCCAGCCCGGGTAGTCGTCCGGCAGGTCGTCGGACTGTTCAGCGGCCGAATCCTCGGGCTCGGGCATGCTGTGCCTACCCATGCCGGTCCCTGCACCCTTTCCGTGGACGAAGCGGTTCTGCTGCCGATTCGGCGCCGAGTTTACTCATCGGTAGCCACTGGATGCGCAGCCGAAATCAGCCGCTCGCACGAGCTTTGAACTCGCGGCGGCGCCGGTGCAGAATCGGCTCGGTGTAGCCATTGGGCTGCTGGGTGCCGGACAAGATCAGGTCCTGTGCCGCGAGGAACGCGATGCTGTCGTCGAAGTTGGGTGCCATCGGCCGGTAGGCCGGATCCCCGGCGTTTTGCTGGTCGACCATCGGCGCCATCCGCTCCAGCCCGGCCCGCACATCTTCGGCGGTGATCACGCCGTGCCGCAGCCAGTTGGCCAGCAACTGGCTGGAGATGCGCAAGGTCGCCCGGTCCTCCATCAAGTCGATGTTGTGGATGTCGGGGACCTTCGACGAGCCGATACCCTGGTCGATCCAGCGCACCACGTAGCCCAGGATCGACTGGCAGTTGTTGTCGACCTCTTCTCGGATCTCGTCTTGCTCCCAGGCCAGCTCCTTGGCCAGCGGGATGGTCATCAGCTGGTCGATGGTGGCACGCTTCTTGCCGGCCAGCTCCTGTTGCACCGCCACCACGTCAACCTGGTGGTAGTGCATCGCGTGAAGGGTCGCCGCGGTGGGTGAGGGCACCCAGGCGGTGCTGGCCCCCGCGCGCGGCTGGGCGATCTTCTGCTCAACCATGTCGGCCATCAGCTCGGTCATCGTCCACATGCCCTTGCCGATCTGGGCGCGGCCCGCGAATCCGGCGGCCAGGCCGACGTCGACGTTGTTGTCCTCGTAGGCCAGGATCCAGGGCTGGGTCTTCATCGCGCCTTTGCGCACCATCGGACCGCACTCCATCGAGGTGTGGATCTCGTCGCCGGTGCGGTCCAGGAAGCCGGTGTTGATGAACACGATGCGGTCGGCGGCAGCCTTGACGCAGGCCTTCAGGTTGACGGTGGTGCGCCGCTCTTCGTCCATGACGCCGACCTTGAGGGTTTTCTGCGGCAGTCCGAGCACGTCTTCGACACGGCTGAACAGCTCGGTGGTGAACGCGACCTCGTCGGGGCCATGCATCTTCGGCTTGACGATGTAGATCGACCCGGCGCGGCTGTTGACCAGCGGGCCGTTGGCGTCGCCGGCTTTGAGTCCGTGAATGGCGCACAGACCAGTAAAGAGCGCGTCCTGGATGCCCTCGAACACCTCGTTCCCGTCCGCGTCGACGATCGCATCGTTGGTCATCAGGTGACCGACGTTGCGGACGAACAGCAGCGCGCGCCCGGGCAGGGTGAATTCGCTGCCGTCTGGCGCGCTGTAGGTGCGATCTTGGTTGAGGACCCGGGTGAACGTCTTGCCGTCCTTGTCCACCTCGGCGGACAGGTCACCCTTGTTCAGGCCGAGCCAGTTGCGGTAGGCGCGGGTCTTGTCGTCGGCGTCGACGGCGGCCACTGCGTCTTCGAAGTCGACGATCGTGGTGACCGCGGACTCGAGGACGACGTCCTTGACGCCGGCGCGGTCGGTCTTGCCGATCGGCGACTCCGGGTCGATCAGAATCTCGATGTGCAGGCCGTTATTGACCAACAGTACCGACCAGGCGGGGGAGCCGAGTTCGCCGGTGTATCCGGCGAACTGGCCGGGGTCGGCCAGGCCGCGGTCGTCCTCGTCGCCCTCGCCGCTGACCACCAGGCGACCGTCGTCGACCTTGAAGCCGGTGGCGTCGGCCCAGGAGCCCGACGACAGCGGCACCGCCTCGTCGAGGAACTTGCGCGCATACGCGATCACCTTGTCGCCGCGGACCTTGTTGTAGCCGCTGCCCTTTTCGGCGCCGTCGGTCTCGGGGATGACGTCGGTACCGTAAAGGGCGTCGTACAAGGAGCCCCAACGAGCGTTGGCCGCGTTGAGTGCAAACCGCGCGTTGGTGACCGGCACCACCAGCTGCGGCCCGGCTGTAGTGGTGATTTCAGGGTCGACGTTGGCGGTGGTGATGGTGAAGTCTTCGGGTTCGGGCAGCAGATAGCCGATTTCGGTGAGGAACTCACGGTATGCATCGGGGTCGATCGGCTCGATGACGCGGTGCCGGTGCCACTTGTCGATCTGGCCTTGCAGCTCGTCGCGGCGGTTGAGCAGGTCCTGGTTCTGCGGGGTGAGGTCGGTGACGACCTTGTCGACGCCCGCCCAGAAGCTGTCCGGGTCGATATCGGTGCCCGGCAGCGCCTCGGTGTTGACGAAGTCGTACAGCACCCGGGCGACGCGCAGGTTCCCCACCGGCACGCGATCTGTCATCGTTCCTCCTCACTGGCAACTAGCCCAGCCTACCGGCCGGCAGCCTGACTACCCGCAGTCGACGGCCCGCAACAGCAGGTCACACTGGGCCAACAGCGCCGCCCGCAGCGGCGCGGCGCGCTGCGCGATCGCGCTCTGGCAACGCACGTACTCGGCACGGCCGGCGCCATGCTCAACCGCGATCGGCGAGTACCCGTAGCCGCTGAGATCATACGGGCTGGCCCGCATGTCGACCTCGCGGGCGGTTGCGGCGAGTTGCAGGCAGTCCAGCAGCAGCTCGGAG
>NZ_DASRBZ010000096.1:0-4095 GCF_035653355.1 Mycobacterium sp.
CTTAACCACCGGCGACGGCCGGCAGGATGGTGATCGAGTCGCCGTCGGAGATTGCGGTGTCCAAGCCACCGGAGAACCGGACGTCTTCATCGTTGACATAGATATTGACGAACCGGTGCAGCTTGCCGTTGTCGACCAGCCGTTCGGAGATCCCCGAATAGTTGGCGTCCAGATCGTCGATGACCGCACGCAACGTGTCGCCGTTGGCTTCTACGCGTTTCTGCCCCTTAGTGTGGGGGCGCAGGATGGTCGGGATGGACACAGTGATGCTCATGGGTTTCCTTCAGGGCTCTCAGTATTGCTCGACGACCTTGACGGGCTCTTCGGTGACGACGCCGTCGATGATGCGGTAGCTGCGCAGCTCGTGTTGGTCCGGGTCGCGCGTGGACACGAGCACGTAATGCGCTTCGGGCTCGGCGGCCAGGCTCACGTCGGTCCGGCTGGGGTACGCCTCGGTCGCGGTGTGCGAGTGATAGATGACGACGGGCGTTTCTCCTGCATCGTCCATCTCGCGCCAGACCTTGAGTTGCTCTTGCGAGTCGAAGCGGTAGAACGTCGGCGAGCGTTCCGCATTGACCATCACGATATGCCGCTCGGGACGGTCGGAGCCTTCCGGTCCGGCGAGTACCCCGCACGCTTCGTCGGGGTGATCGGCGCGCGCGTGGGCGACCATCGCGTCCACTAGATCGGATCGGATCACCAGCACGTCACCGATTTCCTCTCCTTCGCTCGAATGCTCCGGGCAACGTGCCCCGGTAGGTCGGTATTCCGGCCACCGACTCGGCGGCAACCACGCCGACCAGCACGGCTCGGGCCAGGCAGTCGGCTGCCGCGGAGCCCACCGCGGTCACCAGCGCCGTCTCCGGAGAAAAGGCCGCGGGCGTACCGACGGGCGGCGCCAGCTCGACCGCCCCGGTGGCCAGCGCGAACACCATATCGCCGTCCACCGGGGTATGCGCGGGCCGGATGCTGCGCGCCAGTCCGTCATGGGCGGTACTGGCAACCTGCCGGCAAGCTGCCGGACTCAGCGCGGCGTCAGTGGCGACCACCGCGACCGCTGTGTTCAGCGAGCTCAACGGGCTTTCCAGCTGCGCCAGCGCGGCGAGTTGGTCGGCCGGCGGCGGCGTCAGCCCGAAGTCCTCGGCCAGCTGGGCCATCCACGGCAGCCCGGTGCCCTGGTCGATGACATTGCCCGCGGAGTTCACAGCGACCAGCGCCCCCACCGTCACCCCGGACGGCAGCGTCGTCGAGGCCGTGCCGACACCGCCCTTGAGCACGCCGGCACAGGCTCCCACGCCGGCGCCGACCGTGCCGACCTCGACGTCGACGCCGGCAGCCTCGCAGGCGGCGTACCCGAACTCGGCGGTCGGCCGGCAGGCCCAGTCGCCGACGTCCAGATCGAAGATCACCGCTCCCGGCACGATGGGCACCACGCCACCGGCCAGTGCCACGCCGCGGCCGCGTTCCTCTAACCAGCGCATGACACCGTCGGCGGCCGCCAGGCCGTAGGCGCTGCCGCCGGCGATCAGCACCGCATCGACGTAGCGCACGCTGTTGGCGGGGTCGAGCAAATCGGTCTCGCGGCTGCCGGGTGCCCCGCCGCGGGCGTCGACGGCACCAACCGTGCCCGGCGGTGTCACAACGACGGTGACGCCACGCGCCCAACCGCTGCCTCTCGCCGCGTCAGGGTCCAGCCGGTGGTAGTGGCCGACGAGGATGCCGCCGACGTCGGTAATCGACTTCATTGCACCGCCATCAGGGTCATCGGCGCCCCATCAATGCCAGCACCAGGTATTCCTGCAAGACCGTCAGCCATTGGTAGACGTCGAGATGCGGAGCCAGCGGATGGTCATCCGGCAGGCGTTCCGGGCCGGCCGGGCTGATATCGAGCATGGTGCCCAACGCCAGCCGGATGTCGTTGACCGCGGCGATCCAGGCGTTGGCGGCGTCCTCGGTCAGCTCGAACCGACCGCCGTCGTCCGGAACTGTGTCCAACAGCTGTTGGGCCGCAACGCGTTTGGCGTCAATGATCTCCGGTTCGTGCAAGCTGCGCAAAGCGGCGTTGAGACTGTCGGCCGCGTCGGAATCCTCGTCGTCCGGCCTGGAGAACTCGGGCAGCAGCCGCCGCAGCGTGGCGTCTTCCGGCGGCTGGGAGTTGCCGGTTTTCATCCCGGTGATCTGCTCGAGTTCGTCTGGCGGTGCAGAAGATTCGCGCTCATCGAGCATGGCGATCAGCGAGCCGCCCAGGCTCTTCAGCAGCGCCGCCTCATGCGGGGCCAACGCGGACCGAAAACGGGGACCATCCGCGGTATCGACCCGCTTCCACTTGCGCACAGCGTCCTAGAAGTCCAAGACCGTCACCGGTCCTGCTGCATGGTCGCCCACAACCCGGCGGCATGCAGTTTGGACACGTCGACTTCCATTTGTTCACGGCTGCCCGACGACACCACGGCCTTGCCTTCGTTGTGGACTTGCAGCATCAGCTTGGTGGCATGCGGCTCGCTGTAGCCGAACAGCTTCTGGAAGACATAGGTCACGTAGGTCATCAGGTTGACCGGATCGTCCCACACGATGGTCACCCACGGACTGGCCGTGACGTCTACCGGATCGACGTGGCGTTGCCCGGTGGTTCCCGGCTTGGTCGGCGCAGACGCAACCATGGCCCTAGGATACCGAGCCGGCCCGGCGCACCGGATACCGTTGCCGTGTGAACGACTCGGCCTGGGCTGGGCTGCTGACCGACAAATACGAATTGACCATGCTGGCGGCGGCGCTGCGTGACGGTACCGCAGATCGCCGAACCACCTTCGAGCTGTTCGCCCGCCGGCTGCCTGACGGCCGCCGCTACGGGGTGGTCGCCGGAACCGGCCGGTTTCTGGAAGCCTTGCCGAGCTTCAGGTTCGACGACGATGCGCTGAGGGTGCTTGCCGAATTCCTCGACCCCGAGACAGTGGAATACCTGCGCCGCTACGAATTTCGCGGCGACATCGACGGCTACGCCGAGGGGGAGCTGTATTTCCCTGGTTCGCCGGTGCTTTCGGTAACGGGCAGCTTCGCCGAATGCATCGTGCTGGAAACTCTGGCGCTGTCGATTTTCAACCACGACAGTGCCATCGCATCAGCGGCCGCGCGCATGGTCAGCGCGGCCCGTGAGCGGCCGGTGATCGAAATGGGCTCGCGAAGAACCCACGAGCAGGCCGCGGTCGCCGCCGCGCGCGCGGCTTATATCGGCGGCTTCGCCGCAACGTCGAATCTGCAGGCCCAGCGCCAATACGGCGTGCCGGCGGAAGGCACCGCCGCGCACGCATTCACCTTGTTGCACACGCACCCCGACGGACCCGACGAGCTGGCCGCGTTTCGCGCCCAAGTCGACGCGCTGGGCACCGACACCACACTGCTGGTGGACACCTACGACGTCACCACCGGCGTGGCCAATGCGGTGGCTGCCGCCGGCCCCGCGCTCGGCGGGGTCCGGATCGACTCCGGCGAGCTGGGCGTGCTGGCCCGCCAGGTGCGCGAGCAGCTCGACGGCCTGGGAGCGACGCAGACGCGGATCATCGTGTCCGGCGATCTCGACGAGTTCGCCATCGCCGCGTTGGGCGCGGAGCCGGTCGACAGCTACGGTGTCGGCACCGCGCTGGTCACCGGGTCGGGCGCGCCGACAGCGAACATGATCTACAAGCTGGTTGAGGTGGACGGGATACCGGTGCAGAAGCGCAGCAGCCACAAAGAATCTCAGGGCGGCCACAAGGAAGCCCTTCGGCTGTCACGCCCGACGGGCACGATCACCGAGGAAGTCGTGCATCCCGCAGGCCAGCGCCCCGACGTCGCCGGGCCATGCCGGATATTGACGGTCCCACTGGTGCGAGGCGGCAAGGTGGTGGCCGACACGGACATATCCGCCGCGCGAAATCTGGTGGCATCCGGATTGCGCAGCCTGCCGTGGGAGGGTCTGATGTTGTCGCACGGCGAACCGGCGATCCCGACGACGCAGATCCCGGCCCGACACCCCTAACACCTGACGGCAGGAGTAGCCACGCCCGACCTGTCCGTGTCCGACCTGCTGGCCACCGCGGTGGCCGCGATTGGCGGCAG
>NZ_DASRBZ010000097.1:0-6785 GCF_035653355.1 Mycobacterium sp.
CGGCCATCACCTCGGAGGTCCGTTACGTCGATGCCGCCGACCCGCACGCACAGTTGCTGACCGTGCTGCCCCGCCGTGACGGCGTCGAGTATTCGGTGGAGCACGCGGTCATCGGCGGCCAAAACCGGTTTTTGATCCTGCACAACGACGGCGCGGTCAACTTCACCCTTGTCGAGGCGCCGGTCAGCGACCCCACCGCCCAGCGCACATTGATCGCGCACCGCGACGACGTGCGGCTCGATGCGGTGGATGCCTTCGCCGGCCATCTCGTAGTCAGCTACCGTCGGGAGGCGTTGCCGCGGATTCAACTGTGGCCGCTGCTGGCCGAGGGCGGCTATGGCGTACCCGAAGAGATGTTGTTCGACTCCGAGCTGATGTCGGCCGGGCTGGGTCCCAACCCGACGTGGGACTCACCGAAGCTGCGGATCGGAGCGGGATCATTTCTCACCCCGGTGCAGATCTACGACGTCGACTTCGTCACCGGTGAGCGCACGTTACTGCGCGAGCAGCCGGTGCTCGGCGGCTACCGCCGCGAGGATTACGTCGAACGCCGAGACTGGGCCCATGCGGCCGACGGAACCCGGATCCCGGTGTCGATCGTCTACCGCGAAGGCATCGAATTCCCGGCGCCCACACTGTTGTACGGCTACGGCGCGTACGAAATATGCGAGGATCCGCGGTTTTCCATCGCGCGGCTGTCGCTGCTGGACCGCGGCATGGTGTTCGTTATCGCCCACGTCCGCGGCGGCGGTGAAATGGGCCGGCTGTGGTATGAGCACGGCAAGCTGCTGGAGAAGAAGAACAGTTTCACCGACTTCGTGGCCGTCGCCAAGCATTTGGTGGACGCGGGGCTGACCCAACCACAGAACCTGGTCGCGTTGGGCGGCAGCGCCGGTGGGATGCTGGTCGGCGCGGTCGCCAATATGGCGCCGGAACTGTTCGCCGGCATCCTGGCGCAGGTGCCGTTCGTCGACCCGCTCACCACGCTTCTTGATCCGTCGCTGCCGCTCACCGTCACCGAGTGGGACGAATGGGGAAACCCTTTGCGCGACAGGGATGTCTACTTCTACGTGAAATCATATTCACCGTACGAAAACGTCACTGCCCAGCAGTATCCGGCAATTCTGGCGATGACGTCACTCAACGACACCAGGGTGTACTACGTCGAGCCTGCGAAGTGGGTGGCGGCGTTGCGGCACACGAAGACCGACGCCAACCCGGTGTTGTTGAAGACTCAGATGAGCGCCGGCCATGGCGGTATCAGCGGACGTTACGAGCGCTGGAAGGAGGTGGCTTTCCAGTACGCATGGCTGCTAGCTGCCGCCGATCGCGACCACTACGGCAGCGGCCAGGTAGACGACCTCGTGAGCGATGCGCAGGGGTAGTCGCGTCGTCATAGACTTGGGCGGATTCGGCATTCGCGATGAATAGACATTGGCCGGGAACATCGCGAGCATCAGCGCCAGCAGGCATACGACGGCCACGACCCGAGTGGCCGGCACCAAAAGGCCCGCCGCGCCGAGGAACTCCAGCACACCGGTGACGCTGACCAGCACTCCCGGCGCGGGCAGTCGGGGCGGCACGATGGCGATCAGGTCGCGGCGTAGCGGCGGTACGAAATGCGCCACGCCCGTCAGCACGAACATCGCCGCCAGGCCGACCCCGATCGCTTTCGGCCAACTGCCGACATACTCGACGCCGACCCAGCTGATGCTCTGGCTCAACGATGCGATCAACGCCCGCGTGAAAGCCGTCGATCCGATGACCACCGTCGAGCGGATCGCCAGGATGATGTTCGACAGTTAGCGGCGATCGCAAGCATGGCGAAGCCGGGCGCAGCAGGTCGCCGCCATCGACCTAAGGGGTCAGCACGGGCGGCAGGCCCGGCACGGCGGCTACCGGTTTTCTCGGCAGGAAGGCCGCGGGGATATAGGCCAGCACTGCCAAGACGGCAGCCACTACGAACACCGTGGTGTAGGCATGCTCTTTGCTGCGGTCGAGTTGGCTGGTCAAGATCACCGACATCAACGCGGTGCTGATCGACGCCGCGACTTGCAGGTTGACATGGACCAGCGCCGAGCCGCGGGCGATTTGATGCGGTGCAAGCGACTGCACCGCCGCAGCTATCAGTGGCATCGTCGTGCAGCCCAGTCCCATACCCATGAGCAGCAACGCCGCCAAAAGTACCGGCAGGTATCCCGCATGCGTTGCGACACCGCAGGCGAAGGTGGCCATGCCGGCGCCGATCAGCGTGATGCCAGCCAGGACCACCTTGCTCGGACCGCGCTTGTCCAGCAGAACGCCGGCGATCGGCATCGTCAGTAGCGCACCGATCCGCTCGGGCATCATGTGTACCCCGGATTGCAGCGCCGTCTGCTGCAGCAGTTGCTGAAAGCAGCTCGGGATCAGCAGTGCAGCACCGAAAAACGCCGCGGCGGAAAGCAAGAGCGTCGAGTTGGCGGTGGTGACCTCTCGGTTCGTGAACAGCCGCAGGTCGATCAGCGGGTCATCCTTGCCCAAGGCGTGCAACACGAACCCGGCAATCAAGATCAGTCCGATGGCCGCCGTCATCCAGACGTGTGGATCGGCGATTGTTCCGTACGCCGGGAGGGACGACACGCCGTACAGGAAAGCGGCCACCCCGGGCGACAGCAGCAGCAGGCCGACGAAGTCGAGGGTCTCGGACGGCGCCGGGCGGTCCTTCGGAAAGGTCAGGGCCGCAAGGACAACCGCGGTTACCCCGATCGGCAGATTGATCCGGAAGATCCACTCCCAGCTGTAGGCGTCGATCAGCCAGCCGCCCAGGATTGGTCCCGCGATCGGGCCAAGCATCATCGGGATGCCCAGCAGTGCCATAAGCCGGCCGATCCGCTTGGGGCCTGCCTCGCGGGTCAAGATGGTGACCGTCAGCGGCATCAGCATGCCGCCGCCAAGGCCCTGTATCACTCGAAACGTGATGAGTGCCCCGACGTTTGGTGCCATGGCGCACAGCAATGAGCCGATCGTAAAGGCCAGCAGAGAACCGATGAACAGCCGCTTGGTGCCAAACCGGTCGGCGGCCCAACCCGCCAGCGGGATCACGGTGGCCAGCGCGAGTGTGTAACCGGTCATCGTCCATGCGACGACAGCCTGGCTGGAGTGGAATTCCGCGATGAAAGTGCGTTGCGCGACACCGACGACCGTGGTGTCCAGGATCGCCATCACCACGGCCAACGCGCACACGCCGGCGATCCGCAGTAGTCCGGCGTCGAGCTTGTCCGGGTAGAACCGTTCGCCGGTGGTCAGCTGGCCGCTGGGCGCGACGGCGCGATGCACCACACGAGCGTAACGGCACTTAGCTCATCAAGCTAGTTTGCGCTGCGGTAGCCTGCTGCCATGCCCGCTGTCACCGAGATCGCGTTGACCACCCTCGACGGCCGCCCGACTTCGCTGGCCGATTACGCCGACCGTGCCGTGCTGGTGGTCAACGTCGCGTCGAAATGCGGCCTGACCCCGCAATACAGCGCGCTGCAGCAGCTCGCGCAGAACTACGCCGATCGCGGGCTGACCGTCATCGGCGTGCCGTGTAACCAGTTCATGGGCCAGGAGCCCGGAGCTCCGGAAGAAATCCAGGCCTTATGCTCCACCACCTACGGTGTGACGTTTCCGCTGCTGGAAAAAACCGACGTCAACGGGTCTGGCCGGCACCCGCTGTACGCGGAACTGACCAAGGCGCCCGACGCCGCAGGCCAGGCCGGCGACGTGCAATGGAACTTCGAAAAATTCCTCATCGCCCCCGGTGGCCGGGTGGTCAACCGATTCCGGCCACGTACGGCACCCGACGCTCCGGAGGTGCTCGCGGCAATCGAGGCCGTGCTGCCGAATTAGCTGGGCGGCGGGCCCGTTAGACGCCCGCTGTCTGCGTGTATGTCACCATTTGGAAACCTGCAATCGGCACACTTGCGGTGTGTCTGGCAAATTGATCGTTTCCGTGTCAGGGATCGGCGAACACACCCTGGCCGACGTCGACGCGTTCTGCACGCAAATGGATGCGCGCGGCGTGCCGGTGTCATTGCTGGTGGCGCCGCGGCTCAAGGGCAGCTACCGACTCGACCGCGACCAGCGCACCGTGGAGTGGTTGGCCGCCCGACGCTCCGGTGGTGACGCGATCGTGTTGCACGGCTATGACGACGCGGCCACCAAAAAGCGCCGCGGCGAGTTCGCCACGTTGCCGGCCCACGAAGCGAACCTGCGGCTGATGGCCGCCGACCGGATGCTCGAGCACCTGGGGCTACGCACCAGGTTGTTCGCGGCGCCGGGCTGGGCGGCGTCGCCGGGCACAGTAAAAGCTTTGCCCCGCAACGGCTTTCGGCTGCTAGCCGATCTTCACGGCATCACCGACCTGGTACGCCACACCAGTGTGCGCGCCCGGGTGCTCGGCATCGGAGAAGGCTTCTTGAGCGAGCCGTGGTGGTGCCGGATGCTGGTGCTCTCCGCTGAACGCGTTGCTCGCCGCGGCGGCATCGTCCGAGTCGCGGTTGCCGCGCGCCACCTGCGTAAGCCCGGGCCGTTGCAGGCCATGCTCGACGCCGTGGACCTGGCGTTGCTGCACGGCTGCACGCCGAGCGTGTACGAGTGGCGGTCCGTTCAGGCGGTTCGCGAGGCAGCCTGACCGCCGGGGTCACTACCCTGTAGCGGCATGAGCGAGAGCGCAGCCGGGTCGGCGGGGCAAGCCGCCGACGTCATCATCGTCGGGGCGGGGCTGGCCGGCTTGGTTGCCGCCTGCGAAGTCGCGGACCGCGGCCGGCGGGTGTTGATCCTCGACCAGGAGAACTCCGCCAACCTGGGCGGGCAGGCCTTCTGGTCGTTCGGCGGGCTGTTCTTCGTCGACAGCCCCGAGCAACGCCGCCTCGGCGTGCGCGACAGTCATGAACTGGCGCTGCAGGATTGGCTCGGCACGGCGGGATTCGACCGGCCCGAGGACTACTGGCCGCGCCAATGGGCATACGCCTACGTCGATTTCGCGGCTGGGGAAAAACGCAGTTGGCTTGGGGCCCGCGGTCTGCAGATCTTCCCACTGGTCGGTTGGGCCGAGCGCGGCGGGTACGACGCCCGCGGACACGGCAATTCGGTGCCGCGCTTCCACATCACTTGGGGCACAGGGCCGGCTCTGGTCGAGATCTTCGCGCGTCAACTGCGCGACCGCTCGACCGTGCGTTTCGCGCATCGTCATCGGGTCGATGAGCTGATCGTCGAAGCAGGCGCGGTCGCCGGGGTGCGCGGCAGTGTGCTGGAGCCATCGGATCAGCCGCGCGGTGTACCGTCATCGCGAAAAGCCGTCCGTGACTTCGAGTTTCGATCTTCTGCGGTGATCGTGACCAGTGGCGGTATTGGCGGCAATCACGACCTGGTCCGGCAGAACTGGCCCAAGCGGATGGGCCGCGTGCCCGAGCAACTGCTGAGCGGGGTACCCGCCCACGTCGACGGCAGAATGATCGGCATCGCCGAAAGGGCCGGCGCCCGGGTGATCAACCGTGACCGGATGTGGCACTACACCGAGGGCATCACCAACTACGACCCGATCTGGCCGCGCCACGGTATCCGGATCATCCCCGGTCCGTCGTCACTGTGGCTGGACGCCAACGGCAAGCGGCTGCCCGCACCGCTGTACCCAGGCTTCGACACGCTCGGCACGTTGGAGTACATCGCTCAATCCGGCCACGACTACACGTGGTTTCTGCTCAACTCCAGAATCATCGAAAAGGAATTCGCGCTGTCGGGCCAGGAGCAAAACCCCGACCTCACCGGACGCAGTGTGCGCCAGTTGCTGCGGTCGCGCGCCGGGTCCGGGCCGCCGGCTCCGGTGCAGGCGTTCGTCGACCGGGGCGTGGACTTCGTCAGCGCTGATTCGTTGCGCGAGTTGGTCACCGCGATGAACAAGGTTCCCGACGTGGTGCCCCTCGACTATGCGACGGTGGCGGCGGAGGTGACCGCGCGCGATCGGGAAGTGGCGAACAATTTCAGCAAGGACAGCCAGATCACCGCGATCCGCGCCGCCCGTGCCTATTGGGGCGACCGGTTGGGCCGCGTGGTGGCTCCGCACCGTTTAACCGATCCCAAGGCCGGCCCGATGATCGCGGTCAAACTTCACATCTTGACCCGCAAGACCTTGGGGGGGTTGGAAACTGATTTGGACGCCAGGGTGCTAAAAGCCGACGGCACTCCGTTCGACGGGCTTTACGCCGCCGGCGAGGTAGCTGGGTTCGGTGGCGGCGGCGTGCACGGTTACCGGGCCCTGGAAGGAACGTTCTTGGGCGGCTGCATCTTTTCCGGTCGCGCCGCCGGGCGCGGCGCCGCAGCTGACATCGCCTAGTTCGGTGACGAGACGCAAAAGCCCCTCATTTCAACACGAAATGGGAGCTTTTGCGTCTGCTCGCACTAGAAGGTGACCGCGCTTTCCTCCGAGAGCACCCGGAAATCGGTGGTCGTCATCTCACTGAGCCGACCGAAATAGATGCCGCGCGCATCGGGGGCGATGATGCCGTGGTGGATGGGCACCGCATGCTGCGGCGCTACCGCTCGCAGGTAGTCGACGGCCTCGGAGATCTTCATCCACGGCGCGGCCGCCGGAGTGGCCAGCACATCCACCGGCTCGTCCGGGACGAACAGGTCGTCGCCGGGATGCATCAGCCGGGCCGGATGCTCACCGTCGCCGATGAGGTAGGAGATGTTGTCTATCACCGGGATTTCGGGGTGGATAACGGCGTGGCGGCCGCCGACGGCGCGGATGATCAGCGCGCCGACGG
>NZ_DASRBZ010000098.1:0-2096 GCF_035653355.1 Mycobacterium sp.
CGGTGCTCGCGCGCCAGCTCCGGCACCACCGCGCCCCACACTCGAGCGCTGGTCGCCCACCCGTGCAGCAACACCAGCGGCTGGCCCGCGCCGGCGGTGTCCTCGTAGTACAGCGCCGTCCCGTTGACCTTCAGGTACGCCATCGTTTGCCTCCCTCGATCTCTCCGACGGCACCGAGTCAACCTCGATCAACGCGGGCGACCAACGAGCAAACCATGACCACACTGTTCAGAGGCCGTGAATAATCTCTGCCGCGCGTCGAGCGATGAACAACAACACCCACGGCCACCGAACCGGGCTATAGGTGCCACAGCCCGTGCAATCCCCAGTCGACTGGAGGCTGGGTAGGCGCAGAATGCGCGCGATCCACTCCGGATCCCGCGCGATGAGCCGGCGGCGGTTTCGGCGTACAAGATGAACACGCTCCGAACGGCCCGGCCCCGCCAGTTCAGCGTGATCACCCGGTGATCGCGCGCCAGGTCCGGCCCACCGCGCCCCACACCCGGGCGCTGGCCGCCCACCCGTGCGGCAACACCAGCCGGTCGACGATCTCGCCGACCGGCTCGCCGGTCTCAGCCCAAGATTGGTGCGACCATCGGCCTGTCTCTCCAGGCACGCTCAATTGGTGACAACGCGCACCGCGACCTCAGGAAGTTCTCCAAAGCGTGCGCGCTCGTCGGTAGTGAGCAGGACGCGACCTGTGGCGCGAGCGGTAGCCGCGATGATCAGATCATGTGCCCCACGCTTGGTGCCGGCGCGCCGCACGTGGGCCAGCAAGGCCGCATGATGATCGGCAACAGCGCGGTCGTAATCATGGACCGGCAGCACTCGGAGCACCTCGTCGAGATAGGCGCGTTGCGCGGCGGCCCGGCCGGGGTCCTCATCGAGCAGCGTGCCCGCCAGGTACTCGGCCACCGCGATTGCCGGGATAGCCAGATCGTCGGTATCGGCAAGCGCGGTCATATCGACACGCCCGCGTGCTCCGGCGATGATCACGCCGGTGTCGAGGATCAATCGTGCCATGGATCCGCGTCCAACTCCGCCGACGCCGCTTCCCGGACGGCGCTCACCCGGGAGCTGAACGCTTCGTCCAGCGCCGGGTTGCCGCGCCAGCGCTCGAACACAGCCCGCAACGCGGCCCCGTTGGCCCGCGGTGCTGGAGTGATCAAAGCGACGCGACGGCCAGCACGAGTGACCACGATCGTTTCACCCTTCTCAGCGGAGTCCAGTACCGCCGAGAAGCTTCGCGCCGCTTCGGACGCCGACATCTCACGCACCTTCTCAGAATATCAGAATCAGACCTTCATGACACCGTGGCGGTAGATGCATTGATGCGGTGATGTATAGTCATCATCGTGCGGACCACGTTGGACATCGACGACGCCGTGCTCGCCGCCGCGCGCGCCATCGCGCAGGCCGAGAAGCGTTCCTTGGGGGCGGTCATCTCCGAGTTGGCTCGGCGCGGCTTGGTTCCCGCCCAGCGAAGCTCCGAGGAGTTTCCGTTGTTCTCCGTGTCGGAGAACGCTCCGCCGATCACCGCGGACATGGTCGACCGAGCTCTGGACGAGTAATCGATGACCGTCGCTCTGCTCGACGTCAACGTGCTGGTCGCTCTGACATGGCCCAACCACGTTCACCATCAGGCCGCCAGGCGCTGGTTCGATGCGCACAGTCGAGCTGGCTGGGCGACCACACCGATCACCGAACTCGGCTTCGTCCGTGTCTCGTCCAACAAAAAGGTCATCCCCGAAGCGGCCACGCCCGCCACGGCTCTGAGCGTCTTGCGGTCGCTTTGCGCTCTACCGGGTCATGAGTTCTGGACAGACGGCGCTCGTCTTGTCGACCCGCCCTTCGCGGTAGATCGAATCGGCGCTCACCAGCAGCTGACCGATGTTCATCTGGCGGCTTTGGCGGTCAGCAGGAAGGGCAAGCTGGTGACGTTCGACCGGGGTATTGCCCAGGCGCTGCCGCCCACCAGCCAGGCGGTTGTCGAGGTCCTGCCTGTGGTCTGAACAGCGCTTCCGCCGCGTGATCACTCGAAGCGGAGGGCTTGGATGGGGGTCATGCGGGCGGCGCGCAGGGCGGGGTAGACGCCG